>NZ_JAUBUG010000174.1:0-2139 GCF_036705345.1 Microcoleus sp. B3-D2 | reverse complement strand
AGTCTTGGCCGGGGAGTCGCATCCGCAAACAATTAAAGCGGTTTGACTGTTTACGTGATGCGATCGAAGATGTCCTAGGCCTTGCATCCTAACCGCCTTGGCGGTTGCTATATTTGTGGACTGGTTCTCTCAATGGCATTCAGCTTCAAATTTGGGGAACTTGGATATTTTATGCAATCTTGGTCGATTTAGGTGATGCCGTTGCTGACCAACTCTCTTTACCAATAGATTCGATTTCATTAGAGATGATTTACCGGGGTCTTTACCATTTTTATGTAGCCCGCCAACAAGGTAAGGCAACTGATCCGAGAGAGTATTTCGCCGCGCCAGAAAATCGGGATTTAGGTATTGTTAAATCTCAACGAAAGCCCAATGTTAAGTTAATTGTTGCACCTTTCCCCGATCGACAGCGAGGCTCCGATCGATATTTCTTTGATTGGAGTTTAGACTAAGCACAAATTGACCCAGCTAATGCTGAGGGGAAAAAATGGTTAATCAGATGGTTGATCACAGAGAGATGGAGAGGTTAACTTGTGAATTTTGATGAATTTTGGAACTGACCTTTACCCTTTTTAACCACAGGATACCGACATCTTCGAGTCCGAGGTTTTCCGGTAGGCCATCCGGGCGACTTTCCTCGCGGTTTGGGGGCAAGAGCCGGAGTCCCAATCTTGATTAAAAGTGGAAGCATTGATTGTGCGACCCTTCCAGGCGTCAATTGAGAGAGCGGTTTTTGCCTGCAGTAAGCAAGTTTCTCTAACCAAATCTTTCGCTAGCCATAATTGCCAGGTGAGCAATGGCATCAAATCGCTCCACCGTTGACACTGCGAGCGGGGTACTTAACTGTGGAATTGTCCAATGCAAGGTTTGCTTAGCTAAGCGATACCAATGCTCAATCGCAAAACGACGTAGATATTGTTGCCAAATTTCATTCAGAGGTGGCATTTGGAAACCGACCCAAACTAACCACAAAGGTTGAGTTTTTAATTGGTCTGTTTCAGCTTCTAAGCGTTCTACTAAAATCAGGCTCATCGGATGTTGGGCAGTGGCTCGAAAATGCAAGTTATCCCATTGTCTTAGCCTGATTCGACCCCTTTTGAGTTCCTGGGTTAAGAAAGTTTGTTCTGGTTTCCACCAACTTTTAGGGTCGTTAAGTTTAAATTTGTCCCCATGAGTTTTTGGTCGTCCTTTACCAGTATAAGGTGGAGGTGCTGACCACAAGCAACGATTGGAACGAATGCGCATCAGTTTATCAGCATCAATGGTTGCGGTTGCTTCTACCAAAGTCGCACACCCATATTCACTATCGAACAGGGCTAGTGGTCGATGCTCAAGGGATTGACATACTTGTCCTAGTTGTTGAGCGCCTTTACCTATCGGATTTTCCCAACTGGTAATACGTTCATGTCGCAACGGCAGCGCCCAACTTTCTTGAGATGAAGGTATCCAGGCAATCGTACTATATCCTTGACCGATACCAACAGGTACGCCGTGAGGCGAGGCATTGGGTTGATGTTCATAGGTGCGCTCTTTGAGGGTAGCTGCATGGGGTCTCAACCATGCTGTATGGTCTATAGCTAATACCGGGCGTTCCACTTGTGACATCTGTTTGATGTATAGTTGCATCAATTGTTCTGGGTCTGGTCTACAATCTTGTAGCGCTTCATAAATACTTGACCACTGACGCCGAAATAAGGGATTGAGAGCCAAGTCTGCTAAACATGAAACGTGGCGCGTCGTCATCGCTGCATCTGCTAGTTCAAAGGTGGCATCCTTGCCAAGACCAAGGCATTGATAAGCTTGTTGACGAAATTGCTGTAATTGTTGAAAATTCATTGCAGGCAGATTTGAGATTTTTTGGTGAATTCTCAATTTTCTGTCAAGGTGCTGCCTGTTGAATCAATCGCAGGCAGTTTTTTTGGCAAGCTATTTTACCCTGCCCGTCAAACGGTAGACGAACCAAGGAAACGGAATTCGCACTCAACGCAGCTCATTTGTCTGTCTTACATGATTGAGCGGCTTGGGTGCGTGAAGCACCGTTTAGTCTAAACTCCAATCTTTGAGATACAGCATATTCCAGGTTTATGAAGTACAGTAGCAGCAGCTTGTAAACCAGTTTTTTAAGTGCTTAGGATTGAC
>NZ_JAUBUG010000019.1:0-89427 GCF_036705345.1 Microcoleus sp. B3-D2 | reverse complement strand
GACCATTGCCGTTCTTGAGAACTGTTCGCTAGTCTCACAGCGAGCGCACTTTTTGACCTGCTTAGTCTAAACTCCAATAGAAACCCGGTTTCTTCCGCGATACCTCGCTGCTAAAAGCAAAATTAATCAGGAGAAACCGGGTTGATGAGCGTTACTCTTAGAAAGAGTAAACTCGCCCTTTTTCATCAATATAAACTGATCGGTCTTGCCGAGTGCGGGGGTCTGATCTGGTGATGCGAATCGTCACAAGGTTTGTCTGCGAGTCTACGTTATAGTCGTATTTCAAAGTTGTGCTTCCTCCTGTGGCATTAATCGGAATATTGGCAATGTCGCCGGTGCGATTGCTGATACGAACAATGATGTTTTTGCTGGTTCCGACGGGCAAGGATGACAAGTTGGCACCTGATTGACCGTATTCTAGGTTTAATCCAGTTTCATTTAACAGTCTGAGGGTTATGTTGCGAGTATTGTCAACCTGCGCTTGAGGTTGCCAGAATCCGGGTTTTTTGCCACCGTCAGTTGCAGGTTGAGATAATGCTGGGTGAGGATGCAGAAAGGCCAGGGCGGCAAGTATTGCTGCGGTTGCAATAATTTTTGATTTCACGGTTTGTACCTCCGGGTCAAGATTTGGTGATATTTCTATCCTAGCTTTAAAATCGGATGTTAGTGGAAGGAAGAAGGAAGAAGGAAGAGGGAAGAAGGAAGAGGGAAGAGGGAAGAAGGAAGAAGGAAGAAGGAAGAGGGAAGAAGGAAGAGGGAAGAAGGAAGAAGGAAGAGGGAAGAAGGAAGAAGGAAGAGGGAAGAAGGAAGAGGGAAGAAGGAAGAAGCAATAAAAGGAATAAAAGCAAGGATTTGAGAAATTAAGAATTTCCTAACCGTCAGGGCGGTTGCTATATCTACTCAGAAACCGGGTTTCTGTAGTTGTTAATATTCCTGGACGCACGACGGGTTGTCTAGAAATCCGATTTCTGAGCGGGTGGCTGCTTGCCAAAGCTATGATTTAGAGTAGAAACCGGATTTTTGGGGTCAAGTGAGTCCGGGAGTGATTAATTGTTAATTATCGATCGAGCGAGTTCTAGGAGCAGGCGCTGTTCGGCGCGGACGATCGCCCTGCTAGTTTGTTCTACAGCATCGACATTGACCGAAATCGACGAAATTCCCCACCGCACGAAGGATTCAACTGTATCGGGATACAATGCGGGAGCGTCGCCGCAGATCGAGCAAGGAATGCCGGCAGCCCTCGCCTCTTTGATTAATTGTTCGATCGCCCTCATCACTGCTCGATCGCGCCCGTTGAAAGCACCTGCTACATGGTCGGAGTTGCGGTGAACTCCTAATAGCAATTGGGTTAAATCGTTAGTGCCGATCGAAATTCCTTGAACTCCTGCTTTTACGTAATCGGGCAATAAAAATAACACCGAAGGAACTTCCGCCATAATCCACATTTGAAACTCGGTTGAGCGGTTTTTCCAAACTGTTTCTAAGCGCTGGCGGCAGTATATAAACTCGTCAACCGAGCGCACGAAAGGCAAAATTAAATTAACATTGGTATGGCCTGACTCGCAGACTTTTTGAAGTACGCAGAGTTCCCAATCAAATAATTCCGGTTCAAAGGTATAACTGAAACTGCCGTGGGCGCCTGACTCACGTAAATCGAGAGAGCGATAAAATATTGGCTGCGGCGAAACGGCAGCAGCAAATAAGCTGAGGCAATCCGCCATGCGATCGACAAATTCCGATTGGCGGCCGTCTTGCAGCCAAACTTTGGGGTTTTGACAGTCCAAAGCTTCTAATGCCATTAATTCCGATCGCAGCAATCCGATGCCGTCTATTGGCAGATTTTTGAGGCGGTCAATCGAACTTGTTTGGCTGACATTAACTAGCAGTTGAGTCGCCGTTGGTGGGCCCCAAACATATTGAGTAGACTCAGATTGTCGAGATTTAGGTGCGGAATTGGACGATCGATCGGAGGTAGAAGATTGGTGCTTGGCTATTGACATTTTTGCTGCTGTACTGTATGTATCTGCCTTTTTTGCTGTGTCCCGAAGTCTGCCGCTGTCTCCTGTCTCGATCGCATCGTGTTGGGCGAGGGCAAAAACTTCTCCGCTATCGCCGTCTACCAAAACCGAATCGCCCGAGGCGATCGCCCGAGTGGCCCCTGCCACTCCCACAACGGCGGGAATCCCCAATTCTCTAGCTAAAATGGCGCCGTGGCAGGTCATGCCTCCTTGTTCCGCAATCACCCCAGCCGCAACCTTCAGCCAAGGCAGCCAATTCGGCTCGATTGTCCGGGCTACCAAAATGCCTCCGGCTAAGAATTCCGCGTTTTCTGGGTGGGAATTAGTCATAACTTGGGCAATTGCTTCGGCTTTTCCTGATGCTGCTCCCACACCTCTGAGTATCGCAGGAGTTCTGGCTGGGGCGATCGAGTTTGGGTGCTCTCGGGCGATCGAGTTTTCCTCTAGTGGCGCGACTTTTTCCGCTTTCACAAGACGAACTTGAGTGAAATAAAACTGCTGTTCGCCGCTGTTTGCTGTCTGGTTTAGCGTCCACTCTAAAATTAAATCTGAGTCAAATTCTACGCTCGCTTTTTTACTCAATTCAATGATTTCTTGCAGTTGCGATTCCTCTAAAACGTATTCTGTTTGTGCTTCCTCTCCCAGCGCTAAAACTTGCACGCAACAATCAGCAAAATCAGGAATTATAAATGGAGAATCGGAAATTGGGAAAGCAGCAAACTTGCCCAGCAGCAGTTTTTTTTTCGGTTCACCATCGCCGACTTTGACATTGTAGGCTAATGTTTTGTAACCGATCCGCTGGAATTTAACCGCGCTTGTTTCTGGCTGCACTTGATAGTAATCGGGGATTGTTTCTCCCCTAGCGAGGGACAATCCCAAACCGCTGGTGGCTTGGATTTCCCACTGTGCGCCCGCCTTTGTTTTTACCTCGCCTGCGGCTATCGCTTCTTGAAGTGGCTGCACCAAAACTGCGGGATTGATTTGCTGTACCCGCAGGCCGCACCGCTGCCAGTAAAATAGACTTCGGGCTCTGAACATTTCTGCCCAAGCTCGTTTGAGCCCTGCCCCAATGGCTTCGGGTTCTGCCCGTACTGCCTGAGATTCCAGAATGCCGACTGTTTTCGGGTTCCAGGAAGTCAGGGAAGGGCGAAAAATTAAGGCTGTGGAGTTTAAGTTTGACTGTGAGTTGAGTTGAGAAACAGCAGACTCTAGGGTGGAGAGCAGTGAATCTGGCAGTTTGCCGGCGAGGATTTGGTGGCGGATGCTGCGGGCGATCGATTGCAGTTGTCTGGGTTCATCGACATTCAAGTGCAGGGAAGAGTTTGGCCAGTCAGCAAACAGCGGTTCTAGGCACTCGATCGACTCTAAAAACTGCCAAAATGTTTGAGCCGGCACGACAAAACCCGGTACAACAGGATGATTTTTCTGGAGCAAACAGCTCAAGTAAAATGCTTTTTCTCCCACTGCATCTCGGTCTGAAGGTTGAATTTTGTCTAACCAGTAGAGGTTTTTCACGCTGCGAGCCTGTCGGTGGAAACTGATTGAATTTGAGAGTTTTTCCCATTAATCACTTACTACAATTTTAGGATGAACAAGCGACAATGGACGGGATTAGTCAAATCTTTTCTCAATCTATTTCTTAAGTCTAACTGTCCTCTTTGTCAGCGGCCGGCCGCCGGAGAGTTTTGTCCGTACTGTCACAAGCAACTTCAGCGATGTCAGTTAACCGATCCAGGTCGATTTTGGCATTCACAACAGCGTGTTTTTGTGTGGGGTGAGTATGGCGGGGCTCTCAAACGGGCGATCGCAGCTTTGAAATATGACGGCAATCCGCAATTAGCCAAACCTCTAGGCGGCTGGCTGGCAGAAGCTTGGCTGAGTTTTCCGGAATTAGCTATAGACAATTTAACAGTTGTACCGATTCCCATGCACAAAGAAAAGGTCAAGGAGCGCGGTTTTAACCAAGCAGAACTTTTGGCTGAAAGTTTTTGCGAGCTGACTGGTTTGCCTTTGCAGCGACACGGTTTGGAGCGGGTGAAAAATACTCAGGCTTTATTCGCTCTGACGCCACAGCAGCGGCAAGCGGAAATGAAAAATGCTTTAAGTTTGGGGAAAGATTTTCGCCGTCGCCTCCCGCGCGATCGAGTGCTGTTAGTTGATGATATTTACACTAGCGGTACTACGGTTAAGTCGGCAATTAAAATATTGGAACAGTCTGGAATTTCGGTTTATGGAACTGTGGCACTTGCAACTCCGAAGAAGAGCGATCGGTAAGTTATGACTGGCTTTAAGTTTAAAAAGGTTTATAGTGAGGACATGATATTAATCAGGATTTGCTAATAAGATTTTTTTGGGAAAACGAACCGCGAAGACGCGAAGTCCGCGAAGGAAGAGAAAGAAGAGAGAGAGTTTAGGCCGAAAGCGGGAACTGGTTGCTGATGTTCCATCGGCTGCCGTTATGAAGCAGCAAGGTTAATGCCGAAGCGGTAAACTCAAAGTGGAGCGATCGCCCTGCAAATTCCAACCAAGCCGTTTGAAAATTCTCCTTTGTTAAATCGCGAAAGGCTACTGTCATGTGCGGTACAAATGGGCGACTTTGAGAAACTCGATCGACAATTCCCAAATTTGCCTCCAAATAACTCATCAAATCTTTGTGAATCTCCAGCAATTCGGGCGATTTGACAACATCAACGTAAATGACGCGGGGCGCGAAAGCGGCAAAACCGGATAGAGTAACAGGAATTGAGAGTCGGTTTGCAGAAAACTGCTTCAAACTTTCCTCTAATTTGGGAATATCCTCCGCTAACGAGTGAAAAGGAGGTTGCAGGGTGATGTGCGGCGGCGAATTCAAAGCACTGCGGCTGTTGTAGGAGGCCGCAAAATACAGTTGAATGTCAGTAATGTGCTGTTCAATATCGGGAGGTGGCACTAGGGCAATAAAAAATCGCTGTTTTGACTGGTTCATCGGATAACATCGCAGTTAAGAAAGGATTGTGCAAAATGGAATATAGAGCATTTGCCCTAGATCCCATTGCCGATCGCCCATTCCCAATCTAAAATATAAAATCTAAAATCCCAAATAAAAATGCCTTGGTTTGTCAAAATTGAGCAAGGAATTGTCGAAAAGCCTGTCTTTGACCAATACGTGCCAGCTCACAGAGCTTATGTCCGAGAGTTGATTTCTAAAGGACACCGAGCGAAAACTGGTTACTGGGGGCGGCGGGGCGGCGGTATGTTGCTGTTTGAGGCGGGTTCGATGGATGAGGCGAAGGCGATCGTCGCTGAAGACCCGCTGGTGAAAAACGGTTGCGTTATTTATGAAATTTATCACTGGTGTGTGGTTGAAGAATAAATAACTGTGTTATACTCATTTATGAACTGGATCCACGCGATTCCAACGCCCAAATCTTGTCAGGACCGGAAGGTAGCAGCAACACGGGATGCTTGTAATAGGCGTGGTCTCCGGTTCACCCAGTTTTTTGAGGTGTAGCTCCTATGCCTGGTTTCGGAGATATTTTACAAAAAGCAGTTTACCTTGGTGTCGGGCTAGCTTCCTACGCTGGTGAAAAAGCTGGCAGCAAGTTGACTGAATTACGCACTGAAGCCCAAAAGCTGGCAGACGAATTAGTCAAGCGTGGCGAGATGTCAACGGAAGAAGCTCGCCGCTTTGTTGATGACATGGTGCAACAGGCTCAGCAGCAGCCCCCCGTAGCATCGGCTGGGAACGAAAAACCCGCTGAACCTCGGCGGATTGAAATTATTTCTGAGGAAGAAGATGTCTCGGCAAAAGATGCTAAAGAGACAGGCGGCGTAGACAAGCTCCGCGAACAGGTGCAGAATTTACAAGAGGAATTGCGGCGGCTGAAGCGGGATTAAACTCAAAAAAGCTCGCTCCGCAAAGCAGGAAGGGAACTCAGGATAATACTCTTGAGTTCCCTTTTTGAATATCTCCCCTGTCTGATGTGGACGGATATCAGGCAATAGGTAATAGAATTGAAAGTAGGTGCGATCGCTTCGCATGAGGCTGGCTGCACCTGTCTGTAAAATATTTTGTAATAGCAAGCTGTCAAATTCATGGAAGATTGGTCTAAAGATTTTTTTGGAGTAATGGAAAATGCTGTTTCTGAAGTAGAGCATTTTTTCAGCGAAATGGGCGAAGAGTTTGTCGAAATGCTGGACGTTTTGGCAAAAATGTCGGAAGAGTTTACTGAACAAGTACAAAATAATCTGATTAACGACATTGACGGTTATTTCAATGAATTTGACGGTTTATTTAATGAATTTCTGGAACCGATAATTGAAATTTGCCGCGACTTTGACCCGGAGTTTGATGAGATAGATTTGTCGATGGTGACTTATGTAGACCCTTCGCCGACGCAGCAGCCGGCTTGTCGCGGTTGTCGCAACTATCACGGTCAAGTTTACGGGGGAAATTTGTTGGTTTGTGCGATGCACCCTACCGGTGTGGAATCGGAGAGTTGTGCTGATTGGGAAACTGACAGCGATATGAATTTTTAAGACGGCAGTTGAGTTGTTGAGGGGTTAATGGCTTATGGTAACGTCAATTCAGTCTCCGTCAAAGATTTCTCTGGAAGAGTTTCTGCTATTGCCAGAGACTAAGCCGGCTAGCGAGTATGTTGACGGTCAAATTTCTCAAAAAGCTATGCCCCAAGGAAAACACAGTACGTTACAATTCGAGTTTCCATCTGTTATTAATCGAGTTGGCAAGCCGCAGAAATTAGCTTATGCTTTTCCTGAACTGCGCTGTACTTTTGGGGGACGTTCTATTGTTCCAGATATAGCAGTGTTCGAGTGGCCGCGGATTCCTCTGAATTCTCTGGGAAAAATTGAAAATAGGTTTGAAATTGCTCCGGATTGGACAATTGAGATTTTATCGCCAGAGCAAAGTTCAAGTCGCGTAATTAATAAGATTCTGTTTTGCCTCAAAAATCACACTAAATTGGGTTGGATGATTGACCCGGAAGAAGAATTGGTAATTGTTTTTAAACCGCAGCAAGAACCTGAGATTAAGGAGAATGAAGATATTTTACCAGTTCTGGATGTGCTGTCGGATTTGCAAATGTCGGCGGCGGATTTGTTTGGGTTGTTAAGTTTCGATCGCGCGTGAGTTAAAGTTGAGTATAGGGAATTTTGCATCTAACGGCATTTAAAGGTGAATCGCTCAACGGCTAATAATTCGCAATTTGGGTTTCCGAAGATGCCGCCATCGCTGCAATTGCGGCAGTATCAGCGGGCGGCGGTTGCTAATTGGTTTGCGAATCAGGGGCGCGGTACGCTGAAAATGGCAACGGGTAGCGGCAAGACGATTACTGCGCTGGCGATCGCCACTGAATTATACAATAAAATTAACCTGCAAGTCCTGCTCGTAATTTGCCCTTACTGCCACTTGGTGAATCAGTGGGCGCGCGAATCAGAGAAATTTGGTTTAAAACCTATTTTGGCTTTTGATAGCGCCCGCAGTTGGCAAAATAAGCTGGCTGCGGGTTTGTATGAAGTGCGATCTGGCGATGGGCTATTTCTCACAATCATCACCACTAACGCCACATTAATGTCCGATAGCTTGCGATCGCAACTGCGCTATTTCCCAGAAAAAACCCTGATTATTGGAGACGAAGTTCACAACTTAGGCGCGCCCCGTTTAGGAGAAAGTTTGCCGCGCAATATTGGACTGCGACTCGCCCTTTCCGCCACCCCAGAAAGGCATTTCGACGAACAAGGAACCGAAGCTATTTTAGATTATTTCGGCCCTGTTTTGCAGCCGGAACTCACTTTAGCCGACGCCATCCGCCAAAAAGCATTAGTACATTATTTATACTATCCAATTTTAGTAGAATTGACAGAAGCCGAAACCCGCAAGTATTCCCGCTTAACTCAAAAGATTGGCTGGGCGCTTTGGGGCGATGAACAAGTAGAAGAAAATGATGCTTTAACAACTTTATTAATGCAGCGAGCTCGGTTAATTGGGGCAGCGGCTAATAAATTAACTGCTTTGCGAGAATTAATGATTCACCGTCTCGACACAAGCCATACTTTATTTTACTGCGGCGACGGTGCGATCGAAGGAAGTGTGCGCCGAAATAACAACCGCCAACTAACAGAAACCGCGAAGTTATTGGGTTCAGAATTAGGCTACCGAGTTAACACTTATACTGCAGCAACTCCTTTAGCAGAAAGAGAACGATTGCGCCAGCAATTTGAGAGTGGAGAATTGCAAGGTTTGGTAGCGATTCGGTGTTTGGATGAAGGGGTGGATATTCCTGCAATTCGCAATGCTGTAATTTTAGCAAGCAGCAGCAATCCGCGCCAGTTTATTCAGCGCCGGGGACGGATTTTGCGGCCGCATCCGGGGAAGGAAAGGGCAACTTTATTTGACATGATTGTTTTGCCTCCCGATTTGGGTCGGGAAACCTTAGAAGTCGAGCGCAATTTGCTGCGAAAAGAGTTGAAGCGGTTCTTGGAATTTGCCGATTTAGCCGACAATGCTGGGGAAGCTAGAGTGAAATTGCTGCAACTTCAGAAGCGTTACGGGCTATTAGACATTTGACATTTATTAAGGTTCGGTTTATGTTTTAGAAGAGAGAATTATTTGATCGTAGTTTGAGTTGCTAGTTTAGTTCGCGATCGCACGCATAGTTCAGAAACCTGGTTTCTTTGTAGATTTCTCGTGACTGTTGACAAAACTCGTAGAAACCGGGTTTCTCGCCCATGAGCCTAGGCCCTGTATATTTTAATATTTGCAAAAAAAATATGACTGAAAATCTGAATGAAAATCTGATTATGGCATTTAGATATGAAGATAGTGCGATCGCAGCCGTACCGACAAGCATTTTAGCAGAAAAGCGTTCTTCTTATCAAACTCATCAGGAATTCAGCGACGTACAGCAACCAATTACTAGCGCGCCGCCCGAAGTGCGACAAATTATTGAGCGGGTATTGGAAATTGAAAAAGATAAGTTGTACATGAGAGCTCCGCGCCACATTAACGATGACATTTTAAAAATTATTAAGGAAGCAATTGTATGAAGTTAATCTCAATTACTCTGTGCAACTTTCGTCAATTTTACGGCAAAAGCCCCGAAATTAAACTAGCTTGGGGTCGGGAAAATATTACAGTAATTCACGGTAATAACGGCGCTGGAAAAACGGCTTTAATGAATGCCTTTACGTGGGTACTTTACGGACAATTTAGCGCGGCTTTTGCGGCAGAAGAACAATTAGTAAACAAGCGCGCTCTGGCTGAGGCGGAAATTGGAAAAGCCGTAGGTTGTTGGGCGGAAATTGTTTTTGAACATGACAGCACGCGCTACCAAGCAAAACGCATTTGTCGCGCTTATAAAAGTGACAATACTGTAGAACATGGCAAGGCTGAATTGTTTCTGAATGTAGCAAAAGATAACGGTCTATGGCTGAAGCCGGATCAGCATCCCGATGATATTATCGGGCGGATTTTGCCGGAAAGTTTACATAAATATTTCTTTTTTGACGGGGAGCGAATCGAGCAAATTGTCCGCTATGACAAGAAGGCAGAAATTGCGGAAGCTACTAAGGAGTTGCTGGGGGTGGAAGTGTTGAATAGATCGATCCGGCATTTACTAGAAGCAAAAAAATCTCTTGAGATAGATTTAAATATAATTGGGAATGCTGAAACGAAGAAACTTTTAAAAGATAAGCAAAAAATTGAGCAAGAAGCTGAGCAACTTTCGAGCAGACAAGTAGAAATCGAGCGGGAATTGGCGAACCAAGGGGAGTTAAAAAAAGCAGTTAATGGTAATTTGTTGGAACTTAGCGGTGCTGCGGATTTACAAAAGTTGCGAGACGAATTGGAAATGCAGAAAAGTTTATTTAAGCAACAAATTGTACAGGCTACAGATGCTCTAAAACGAGCAATTTCTGTGCGCGGTTACGCGGTATTTCTGTCAGATGCGGCGGCGGAATTTGAAGTAATAGTAGGAAGTTTGCGAGAAAAAGGCGAGTTGCTTTCGGGGATTCAGCGGCCGTTTTTGGAAGAGTTATTAGCGCAGCAGCGGTGTATCTGCGGTGCGGAATTAGTGGAGGGTTCTGAATCTCGCCAACAGGTTAGCGGTTGGATGGATAAGGCGGGTGTTGGGGATGTGGAAGAAACAACTATTCGGATTAGCGATCGGGTAAATGAAATTGATAAACAAGTGACTGATTTTTGGGAGGAAATTGACCGACAGCAAGGCAATATCAGCCGCGATAGAACCGAACTTTCTAGGGTGGAAAATCAGTTAGACGATATTCACAACAAGCTGCGAAATTTTCCTGACGGCGATGTCAGCCGCTTGCAAAAGCGCTTGGATGAAATTGAGGCAAAAATTGGCGATTTGCACCGGGAAACAGGCTCTAACCAGCAGCAGATTGAGAGTTTGAATGTGCAGGTGTCGGCTTTGGACAAGCAAATCGATAAGCAGCAACTGAATGAGCAAAGGCAAGTATTAGCCCAGCGCCGGATTGCTGCGACTCAAGATGCGATCGCTCGCCTCACTGAAGTGCGAGATCGCTTAGAAAAACAGTTTTGTTCTCAGTTAGAAAAGCGAGTGCAAGATATTTTTAGTCAAATTTCTTTTACTCCTTACATCCCCAAGTTGAGCGATAAATATGAACTGACGCTAGTAGAAAATACGTCGGGTAAAGAATCTTTGGTTGCCGCTTCTACAGGAGAAAATCAAATTCTCAGTTTATCGTTTATCGGCGGAATTATTGAGGGCGTGCGTGAGTGGAGTCAAAAGAATACTTTGATGGGCCCGGATAGCAGTACGTTTCCAATTGTGATGGATTCTCCCTTTGGGAGTTTGGACGAGATTTATCGCAAGCAAATCGCAAATAAGCTGCCGAAGTTGGCGAATCAATTGGTAGTTTTGGTAACTAAAACTCAGTGGCGCGGAGAAGTGGCTCAAGAGATGGAGAGTTCCATTGGCAGGGAATACGTGCTGGTGTACAATTCTCCGAAAGCGGATTGCGAAGAAGATGCGATCGAACTCGGCGGGACGCGCTATCCTTTAGTTAGGCGCAGTCCAAATGAATTTGAATATACGGAAATTGTAGAGGTGGATTATGGCTTCTAATTCGGCAATTACGCAGGTTTTGGAAACGGATATTTGGGTGAAAGCGACATGGGAAGAGTTTCTAGCTTTCGCTAACGATTCAACTTGGGAAAAGGGCAAGTTTTATTACTATCAAGAACACATGAGGGTAGAAATGTCACCAGTAGGGCCGTTGCACGGGCGTCAAAATTCGATCGTTTCTTATGTAATTATTCTTTTTGCCACCTTGAGAAATATCCGAGTAGTTCAGTTTACTAATACCAGTTTTCGTAAAGCAGGTATTGGCGAGTTTCAACCTGATTTAGCTTACTATATCGGTTCAGATTTGAGAGTGCCTCCTGATGACAGCAATTCAACAGTTGATTTGAATGAATACGATCCGCCTAATTTGGTAGTAGAAATTGGGGCATCTTCTTTTAACGATGATTTAGGCAGTAAGCGGTTGCTTTACGAAAATGCAGGAATCAGTGAATATTGGGTTGAACGTGCAAACACGCGGGAGGTTTTTGCGTTTGCGATTAATGGCGGAGGTAGCGGAAGAATTCAAGAGTCGCGGCTTTTACCGGGGCTGGAAATCCGGTTAGTTGAGGAAGCTTTGAACCGGAGTCAAACAGAAGATGACGGGGAAATTAATCGCTGGTTGATTCAAACTTTTAGTCAAGGTTGAAGGGAGTTTGACGTGGAAAAAGAGTATCATAAGTTGGTGCGCGATCGCATTCCTGAAATTATTCGCCAAAGCGGGAATGAATGCGAGTTTGTAATTTTGTCGGAGGCCGAATACCGTCAAGCTTTGCTCCAGAAATTGATTGAAGAAGCGGGAGAAGCTGCGGAGGCGCAGGAGGAAGATTTGGTGGCGGAATTGGCGGATTTGTATGAGGTAATAGATGCGGTGATGGCGAGTTTTGGCATTTCGGGCGATCGACTTTTGGCGGAACAAATGAAGCGGCGGGAAGCAAGAGGAGGGTTTGCACAAAAAATTATGTTGTTGCGGACATTGTGAAGTGCGCCTGCGCGGACTGTTGGATATTTGGGAGATTTATAATAGTTAGAAACTAGATATTATGGCAATGGCTGCTAACAAAATTAGAATTGCTAAAGATAAAGCGGAGTTAGTCAAATCCTTAACTTTATCGGATAACCACACTGGCCCTTTCCAGACTTACGCCGATGTCATCGCCTTCGCCGCATCCTTGGGAAAACAGCGGAAAAAACGATCGCCTTTGGGGGAAATTTCTAAACGAGAACCGGGTGCGATCGATGTTGATATTTTTATATCAAGGGGCTACGATATGGCGATTAAATTAATTGCGATCGCCGAAACCAAAAATCCTCAAATTCTCTCCCATCTCGACGAACAATTGGAAGCCGAACGCTTGCATATTTTTGAAGAATATGCTAATGGCGGACTGGAAATTTTGCGAGAAGAGTTGCGCGGTGCGGCGGATTATACCGATCGCCTGTTGTTGGTTTTGATTTCTGAAAGAGACAACCAACATCGGTCAAATGAAGAATTCGATTTAAGCAAGTTCTTATTTTAATAGGTTCCCAATGAAGTATGTACTAGCAGATCTCATAAAGAAAGGACTCAAGGAATCTGCAAAAATTTTCGCTTACAGCTACTCAGGATTCATTATCTGCTATTTCATTCTCAAATTAATTCTTTTGGATCGACTGTGGACTATTGCCTTAATTAGCACTTTTAGCCCCTTAATTTTATTTCCAACTTTCTTGCTTCCCATCATCGGAGTGTCAATTATCAAAAAAAGATGGTTCACTATTATTTCGGTGATCGCCTGCATTATCCTAATAAGTTGGCTGCACATTAAATACTTTAGCCCAAAACCAATAAACCTCACAAATTCGCAGCCCAGCATCAAAGTTTTATCTCATAACCTCAGTTGGTATAAAACTCAGTCACCTACTTTATTTAAACTGATTCACCAGCAAAAACCCGATATTATCTTTTTACAAGAAATCGTTAGGAAACATACCGAAAGAGCTTTCACCTGGTTAAAAGCAGACTACCCCTATCAAATTGGCACTCACCCTGTAGGAATTCTCAGTAAATATCCAATTGTATCGAGCGAAATACTGCACTTAGCCGGCCATCGAGAAACGCAGCAACGGGCAATTATTAAATTTAACGAACAAGAAGTAGTGATTTATAATATGCAAGCTACCGGGCCGTGGTTGAGCAGAGTTAAAAAATTGCGTTTTTTCAAAATTCCTGTTTACAAATATGACAAACGCTCGCCTGAAATTCAAGATTTAGTGGAGCGAGTTGAGCGAGAAACTCTGCCAGTAATTGTCGCGGGCGATTTTAATATGACAGACGAAACTCAAGACTATGACAGGGTGCAGAAAGTCATGCAAGATTCTTTCCGAAAATCTGGATTTGGGTTTGGTTTTACCTGGCCTCAAGGTTGGGAACTTAAATTCTTGGTAAAAAAATCGAATTGGAGATTAAATTATCCGGTTTTCCGGATTGATTATATTTGGTATTCAAAGCATTGGGGTGCTAAATCGAGTTCGGTTTTGGAGGCAACTGAGTCTGACCATTTGCCTGTAGGAGCCGAACTTATTTTGTTGAAATAAAGCGGTATAATGTATATAAATTGAGAGGTAAACTTGGGTACAGTATCGAGCGGTAGAAGTGTTTTATAGACAAAAATTACTAAAAGGGATAATATTAATATGCGGTTTTCAGTGAGTTATATGTTAAGATAAGTATGAGGTTGAGTGATTGACAAATGCCTACTGCTGCCCAGCTAGAGAGTTTATATCGCATCAGTTATCAACTGACCTACACGATGCTTCAGCCTATACATCTGATTTGTGTTGACGATCGCACTCGTAACGTATACATATTGGCTGGGTACGATGAAGAGCTTGAGTTCCAAATTTTACCCAATGGGGAGTTTGCTGATGAGCCAAGTTAACTATAACGCCATGTCGAATACTGAATTGAAACAGTATTTTCTTAAACATCGTGGAAATCGAGCCGCTTTTCAGGCGTACTTAGACAGAATCAATCAGCATCCGCTGAGGATTATTGCAAGTCCCGGCGATCCAGATTTTGATGAGAAAGTTCAAGCCGCAATTCGCCGCAAGTTAGAAGTGGCAAGAAATCGCAGCACTTGAATGAAGCTAGGGATACGGCACTGCCGTATCCTGTATTTCATCATACTTCACCCAAGAGAAACTTAGCTCAGCACCGGCGGCAATCCTACCTCTTGCGGCTGCACAAATCGGCCGTTAAAACTAACAGCTTTATCCTCAAAAGTCCTCGCTTCCGCTACCGCTTGACGCAAATGAGCTCGCTCCATATCGTCCTGAATTCCCCCCACCAAATATACAATTAACTTCGTCGCTAAATCCTTTCCAGAAACTAGCATTCGCTTTTTGTTCGGATCGTACAAAATCCCGTACCACGCAGACTCAGGATTGTCCATGTGGCTAAATCCTTCATCGACATCGAATCTGCGGAGTTTGTCGAAAATAGATTTTAGGGAAAGTTTCTTTCTAAATACTAGAATTCCCAAAGCATTAGCTAAAGCAATTTGACCGACTGGACGGAACAAAAGATTTCCCTCGCCCGGTGGCTTTTCAAAACTAAATCGGCGCAATTCTGCCGTTTCTTCGCCGCTTTCAATTCTTTGATAGCTGGGTAAAGTTGCTAAATGATCGAACAATTTTTTAAACTCTTCAATTCCCTCTTTTAGTTCTTCATCTTCGGGACGCATGGGAATTAAACCTTTTCGTTCCGGCTTCCAATGGGGGAATTTGTATTCTAAATACCGTTCGGACATATCTTGCAGCGCTTGCAATGTGGTTAAGACTGTTGATTTGGCTGCGACTGTGGCGCTGTCCCAATTGACGCGGGGGTTTCTGTCATCTTGTTCTTTTAATAAGGGATGGGTGACGGCAATTTTTCGGGCTGCGATCGCAAATCCGTTGTCCTCGTTCAATAATGCTAATTGGCCCTGACTCAGCGTTACCGCCATTAGGTTAACGTGCACAAAGATCGATCGCACGCGCCGTTGTGCTTGCTGTCGCGTTTCCCCCGCTACCGCCGCCGGGATAAACTCAATCCCGATTTTTTCATGAGCTAATTTATACACTGTTTCAGGGTCGATTTGATACTCTTCTGCTAAATCTTCCAGAGTAATTGCAGCGCCGACAGGTTTTTTATTTTTGTTGTATCTTTGCAGGATTCCGGTTTTAATTAAACTCATTAAACCTTGAACTCCCATCAGCCGATGCTGGCCGTCTAAGGCAAAAATTGAGACTTTTTGAGAGACATTCAAAAGCCCTAAGTTCTCGTTTTTATCAAAGGATGTAAATTCAGCAGCCGATTTGGTTGCTACGCCATTTTTATCCCATTCCTCGGCTAAAGGATTGTCTACCCACGGGGGACTGACTACTACTAAAACTGCCGGGAATTTGTGCGATTTTCGGGCGGCTAAGTATTGAGTGAGGGCTGCTTGGCGCGACCAATCTAAGGGACGCTGGATAATTTCGTCAATGGTTTCGTCGTCGCGGACAATGTTGTTGGTTTGGAGGTCAAATTTTTGGCGGAAAAGCGGCATCTGGGAGGCGAAACGGACGCGAGAGTCTAACCATTCTAGGGTGACTGAACCGATGTATGCTTCGCTGTTTCCCATCTGGGTTTTTTGTACGAAAATGCGATCGTCTTTTCCTAAATAATTATCTAATAAAAGTGCGATTTCTTGTCTGTCGCTATTTTCTTTTTCTAAAATCTTGCTAGCGAGGTCATCCGCTGGGTTGGTTGTCATCGGCGGTTTTTATATAATTAGGCTATTTTTTTTAAAATATCATAGGTTAAATTCTATGTCAACTATTGTTTTTAAAAAATTTTTGTGAAATACTTGAGGTGTCGGGGAACTGTCCCCTGACTCCATACCATATTTATTGTACGATGTCAAGGATTTATTTATTTAAACCGCAGATGAACGCAGATAGACGCAGATAAGAGTTATTCATCTACGGAAAGTTGGCGTGTATCTGCGGTTTCACAAAAAAATATGTCTACTCCTTCTTTTGAATACATTTTGCCGGTCATCCGGGGAATTCAAGCGGGCCGCGAATATTACGTGTCGATGTGTCCGGTGCGTTTTTTGCCGAAATTGTTTCCCTTTGAATCTGAAGATTTGCCGCCGTCTATGCGGGCGAAACGCGCGCTTAACAAAGCTAGGATTCCCGAAATAGCTGATTATTTTGTCAAGAATCCTACAAATTATACTTGTGGGGCAATTGCTGCTTCGATTGATGCGGATATTACTTTTGAAGCAGTGGGAAATGAAGCAGAAGAACGGAAAATCGGTCGCTTGCGAGTGCCGATGGATGCTAAGTTTACTATTAATGACGGACAGCATCGCCGGGCGGCTTTTGAGATGGCTTTGAGGGAAAATCCGCAGTTGGGATATGAGACGGTGGCGCTGATTTTGTTTCTCGATGTTGGGTTGGAAAAATCGCAGCAGATGTTTGCTGATTTGAACGGTTTTCAAGTTCCTTTGGAGTCGTCACTCAGTCTACTTTACAACCACCGGGACGATCGCGCTTTTGTGGTGAAGGCTGTTGTTAAGCAGGTTGAGGTTTTCCGGTGTTTGACGGAGATGGAGAGGGGGAGTTTGAACGGGCGATCGCACAAATTGTTTGCGCTGAGTGCGATCGATCGTGCGATCGTGGCTTTGCTGTCTAATATTCACGGCAGCGAACAGGCAAAACCCTCTGGTTCTCGCACCAAAAAAGAACATAAAGAGGAAGAACTTGCTCAAAAAATACAACTGGCGGTTAGTTATTGGAATGCGGTTTGCAGTTTTATTCCCGATTGGCAATTAGTTCTGCACAAGCAAGTTGCGGCGGGGGAAATGCGCCGGGATTGCGTACACTGTCACAGTGTTGTGCTTGAGAGTTTGGGGGAAGTTGGGGCCGCTTTGCTGTCGGTTTTTCCTGAGAGTTGGGAGGAACGTTTGAGCCTTTTGCAGCAGGTTGATTGGTCGATTTCTAATCCTGATTGGGAGGGAGGGATTTTGTTGAAAGGGGGGATTTCGCGATCGAGGGCGAGTGTTAGTTGGATGACTGATTATTTGAAAAAGCGGTTGGGTTTGGAAACCGCAGATGCACGCGGACAGTGATATAATTATCACCAGTTTAGGCTAGAAAATTACTTTTTAGTCTGCTGACACTGCTTAAATTATCTAGTTTCTGCGTTATGGTTGTGCATGGCGGTGCTTAACTTTTTGTTGAAAAGAGTGTAAAATTTTAGCTGGGATTGTATTTAATCATAGCGGGAGGAGGAAATGACTACAGGAGAAGAGTCCGACAATAAGAATTTAGCATACTATCGCAAATGTTTTTCTCAGATAAATGTAGGCAATAATCCAGAAACAGTCAAGGCTCTATATCAGCCAATACTACTAATGTCGGTAACTGATTTAATTGCACAAGGTTTGATCAAGGAGAACAAGATTACGATTTCTGATGAATTAACTAACACTTTCAACAAATACTTGTCTGTGCTGAGCCCTAATTCTTCCAAGAATGTGAGTTTTTCTATTGCGTTTTTTCATTTAAACAATAAAAAGCCTCCCTTTTGGTACGTTAAATTTAACGAAGGATACGAAGGAAAGCGTGCTCAATCAATCACCAAATTAAAAAGAAATGTTGACAGTGCCGAACTGGACGAGGAACTCTTTAATTTATTGCAAGATAGTAATGCCAGGAAAGAATTAATAGATGAACTGCTCTCGGTCTGGTTTTCATCTAAAAATAAACAAATTGAAGATATTTTAAAGATTAACCAGTCTTTTCACGATTCAACATTGGATGAATTAGATACTATTGAATCTGGTAATACAGATAGACAACCAAAGGTGTATTTTAAAAAATCTGTGTTTAGAGAGGCGGTTTTTCGTAAATCTATCGTGCAGTTGTATGATTACCGATGTGCTTTTTGTCGATTAAAAGTCACTCGTTCACTTCGTCAAAGTATTGTAGATGGCGCACATATCAAGCCATTCTCAGAGTTTTATGATAATAGATTAGATAATGGACTCTCATTGTGTAAAAATCATCATTGGGCATTCGATCGAGGATGGTGGGCTGTTGACGATCGTTATCAAATTATAGTTGCTAGTGATTTACAAGAGGACTCACCACACGCTAGATTAATGAAAGAGTTTCACGGCGAACTTATTCTTTTGCCAAGTTTAGAGAAAGATTATCCGAGAAAAAAGGCGCTGCAGTGGCATCGCAAAAATGTGTGTACTTTAAATCAAAACGGAGCTCTAGAAAATGAATGATTTACAACAAATGTCACTATTTCCGCCCCGCAATATTGGTGATTTAATAGCAGACATAGAAATTTTGAAAAAGGAAATTCAAGAGCTTTATTGTCAAGATGAACTCCCACTTGTAATCGGTTGGAGTGGCGGTAAAGATAGTTCGGCAGTCCTACAGCTTGTATGGTATGCGATTGCAGAGTTGCCAATTGAAAAACGCCACAAAAAAATTCATGTTTTAACAAATGATACACTGGTAGAAAACCCTATAGTAGCTGCTGGAGTACATAATTCTCTAAAACGGATGAAAGTTGCAGCCCAAGAACAGGGAATGCCAATAGAAACTCATTTAACTTATCCAGCCGTTCAAGATACCTTTTGGGCGTGCTTAATAGGTAAAGGATACCCAGCACCTAGAAACCGATTTAGATGGTGTACGGAACGATTAAAAATACAACCAACCGGTTCTTTTATTCGTGAAATAATTAGAACTAGCGGCGAGGCAATTCTTGTTCTAGGTACTCGCAAGGCTGAAAGTGCTAAACGCGCCGCAAATATGGCTAAACATAGGGAGTGGCGGGTAAGCGAACGCCTTAATGCTAATCCCACTCGCCCTAACTCTTATATTTACCTTCCCATTGAAGACTGGCGAACAGATGAAGTGTGGCTTTACTTGATGCAGTGGGATAATCCTTGGGGAAATAACAATAAAGATTTGCTAACTATGTATCGAGGTGCAACAGCAGACAATGAGTGTCCTTTAGTTGTTGATACTTCCACGCCTAGTTGTGGAAATTCTCGCTTTGGCTGCTGGGTTTGCACAATGGTAAGCCAAGATAAATCTATGGAGGCAATGATTCAAAACGATGAAGAAAAAGAATGGATGCAGCCTCTACTCGATATTCGCAACGAATTAGACATTCCAGACGATCACCCAAAAAGAGACTTCCGCCGCATCTACGGTAGAGTAGAACTGTTTGAACGCAACATGGGCGACGACACAACCTCCGTCGAACCCATCCCAGGGCCCTACACCAAATTCTGGCGAGAACACTGGCTGAGACGAGTCTTGGAAGCACAAACCCAAATCCGCAAAACCGCACCCCTAGAAATGCGCGATATCACCTTAATTACCCCTGAAGAACTTAGCGAAATCCGCCGAATTTGGCTGGAAGAAAAGCATGAATTTGACGACTCTTTGCCCCGGATTTACGAAGAAGTTACGGGCGAACCTTTTGAAGATTCCCGTCCCGCCGCTGAAAGAAAACTTTTAGGTAGCGATGAATGGACTGTAATCGAAGAGATTTGCAGCGAGGACAAAATGCACCTCGAATTGATGGCAAAACTCCTTGATACAGAACGCCAATACTACACTAAACCCCGCCGTACAGGCATTTACGCCGATTTGGACAAATGCTTTGAAACCAGTTCGCGATCGAAGGAAGAAGCGATTGGCAACGCCCACTATCAACGCAATTTAAAAAAAGCGGTGGAAGATATTAAAGCAAATCCGACGGAAAACATTCAGCAATTCAAAGATGCGATCGCCCAAACCAACAGTTCCGCGAAAAACGATACCGTTGATATTGCCAAACTTAAAGAAGAACTCGAAAGCAATAGCAATCAAAGTAGACAGTTGTCTTGGGCGGATATTAAATTTTCACCGCCCAATTCAGGAGAGGAAAAACCTAGCGATTAGCACGCGCTAGCCTGCGGTTAAACCCAAACTTGTTGACAGCCACCCCGCCGCGCGATCGGATACAATAGGCTGTCAACTAACCTCATTATTACCCAAGCCTCATCGTTTAAATTACAAAATTTTTACGACCATGATTAATCCTAATATTCCCCATCAGGATATTACATACAGCATCATCGGCTGTGCAATGAGAGTACACCGGAGGACGCAAAAAGGTTTAAGAGAAAAACATTACCAAAGAGCCTTTGATGCAGAAATGATAGAATCCGGTTTAACAACAGAAATGGAGTATCCCAGACAAATTTACGACGGTGAAGTTTGGATGGGAATCCTCTATCTTGACCATTGGGTGAATGAAGGTATTGTAGTAGAGGATAAAGCCGTAAATTATCCAATGACCGATAAAGATAAAGCTCAAATAATAGCTTACGTAGCAGCTACAGGAGCGCAAGTAGGTTTATTTATAAACTTTGGACGCAGCAAATTAGAATATCACCGCATCCTCCCACCAAAATCTGTACAAGGTTGGCAGAAACACATTCAACCATACTTGTGGACGCCGAAAACAAGTGGCAGGGGTTGGACAAGAGGAAGTTCAGGAACCTATGAAGAAACAGATGCGGAACTCCCCTTACCTCCCAGCATTCCGCCCCAAAACCAGGAGGAAGATTCCACCGATGTGATTGATTGGTAGCAAGGGGGGAAGCGGTTAGCAACGGATTTTGTAACGGATGTAACGGATGATTAGTGGGTGATTACCAAATCCGCTGCTAATCGCCCCCCACCAACCACCCATCCGTTAAATCGGCTGCTAACCGTCCCCCCACCAACCACCCATCCGTTAAATCCGTTGCTAATCGCCCCCCACCAACCACCCATCCGTTAAATCCGCTACAAAATCCGTTGCTAACCGCCCCCCCCACCAACCAACAACATCTACATCTACAATGCAATTCCTCGAACTCGTCCTCAAAAACTTCGGCCCTTATGCAGGCACCCAAACCATCAATCTCTGCCCCGAAAAAGACGGAAATCCCTGCCCAGTCATTTTATTTGGCGGCATGAATGGCGGCGGCAAAACCACCCTTATGGACGCCATTCGCCTCGCCCTCTACGGTGGCCGCGCCCAATGTTCCACTAGAGGCAATTTAAGCTACAGCGACTTTCTCAATCAATGCGTCAACCGCCACACTCCCCAATTAGAAGATACCCGCGTCGAACTAACATTTGAACAAGTCCAAGATGACAAATTAGCTCAATTTAAAATAGTTAGATACTGGAAAAAATTAGACATCAAAGACACCTTGAGCATTCTCATATACAGCGAGATTGTCAGCGATTGGTGGTCGGACAAAGCAATTACTAACACCTGGGACGAATACATCGAAACTCTTTTGCCAGTCGGAATATCCAACCTATTTTTGTTTGACGGCGAACAAGTAAAAGAACTCGCCGAACTCGAAACACCACCAGAGTTTGTCGTCGGGGCGATTAAATCTCTTTTAGGTTTAGAATTAGCAGAACGCCTAGCCGTCGATTTAGAAATATTAGCCGGCCGCAAGCGGAAAGAAATGGCTGGCAAAAAAGACTTGGCTGCTTTAGAAAAAATCGAACAAACTTTTAAGAAAATTACTGATGAAATAGACTTAGCTAAGCAAGAACAAGCCAGCTTTAAAAATGAGTTAGATAAAGCTCAAAAAAATCAGCAACAAGCATCAGAAAAGTTTATTTATGAAGGCGGGAAAATTGCCGCCGATCGCAGTCAGCTAGACAGCAAGCTAAACGACTACAGAAATAAGGCAGACAAAACCCGTCAATCCATGATGGAATTGGCGTCAAATACGCTACCACTAGCCTTGATTTCGCCTTTGCTAAGTGAAGCCAAAATTCAAGCAGAAACAGAAGCCAGCCAGCAGCAAGCAAAGATTGCCCAAAATGTTATCAAACAAAGAAGCGATCGCCTTCTCAACTATATCGCGGAAATCTCGTTAAATCCCCAACAGCTAGATAAAATTCAAGACTTCATCCGCCAAGAAAACCAAGAACTCGAACAGCAAGCGGGAACAGACGTTCCGCCCTGGATGAACGCCGACAACAACAGCATCCAGCAACTAGAAAACCTTCTTAGCTACCAAATCAAAGCCCAGCAAATTCTAGCCCGCGACCAAATAGAAGAAATCAAAAGCATCGAAGCAGAAATCGACTTTACAGACAGACAACTCGCAGCCGCAGCTTCCCCCGAAGCCTACGAAAAACTAGAAGAAGAAGTCAGGAAAGCCCAAAAAGCAGTCGCGATCGCAGCCGCCGCCTTGGAATCAGCCAACCGCCGCGTCGATGAATTAGAGAGAGAATTAGCCAAAAACCAAAAAGAACTAGAAAACTACAGCAGCGAATACATCACCATCAGAAACAGCCAACACGTCATCGCTTCGATCGCCAAAGCCCAAGCCACCCTGAAACTCTTTAAAGAAAAACTCACCCTCAAAAAACTCAACAAACTGGAAATAGAAATTACCGACTGTTTCCGCTACCTGTTGCATAAAACCGACCTCGTGCACAGAGTTGCGATCGACACTCAAACATTTAGCCTCTCCATTTACGATCCAGAAGGCAAACCGGTACCCAAACACCGACTTTCAGCCGGGGAAAAACAGTTACTGGCGATCGCCTTTTTGTGGGGATTGGCTAGAGTATCCGGGAGACAATTGCCAGTGGCGATTGACACTCCCTTGGGCCGCCTCGACTCCTCCCACAGAAACAACCTAGTCGAACGCTATTTTCCCTCGGCCAGCCACCAAGTCATCCTGCTTTCTACCGACACAGAAATTAGAAAAGTAGAATACGAAAAACTCCAAGAATTAGAGGCGATCGCGCACAGCTACCTCCTCAAATACGACTCCGCCAAACACCAAACCACCGTCGAAAAAGGTTACTTCTGGGAATAAAAATTCGCCCTAAAAAATAGCCGCAACCCCTTGACTTTGCCCTGGGGTTGCGGTAGTATATATAGCATAATGGGATGGTTGCGAAAATTTTATTTTTGCCACCATCCCATTATTAAGGATAAATCTTAATACAATCAAAATACCAAAAAAAACCGATTTAATCAAGTCGCGCCGTGTAAAAAAATGTTAATTATTTCTAGTTATCTAGAGGCTTTGCTTCCCCAATATTAACACTTTTTACAATATACCAAACAATCTCAAACTCATGGAACCACCAGTCGATCGCATCCGCCTCTCCCAAACAGGCAAAGACCAACTATCAAAACTGAAACGATCGACCAAAATCGATCAGTGGAATATTCTATGCAGGTGGGGATTTTGCCGATCGCTCGCCGAACCCAGCATTCCATCCCCAGTACCAATTCCCAGCGACAGCAACGTCGAATTAAGCTGGGATGTCTTCGGCGGCGACATGGCAGATATCTTGATAATGGCCCTCAAGCAGCGCTGTTATCAAGACAATTTAGGCACAGAAAAAGAAACTTTAGCCAAACAATTTCGCCTGCACTTGCACCGAGGGATTGGTTATTTGGCCGGCGATCCGAATATTAAGAAAATCGAAGACTTGGTGGCGATCGCTCTGTCGCCTGAAAAATTAAGAAATTAAACGAACCGCGAAGACGCAAAGGACTCGAAGGAAGAAGGGAAAAGAAGGGATGAGTTCACAATTTACTTCAGTAAAAGCGGGAAAAAATGCCCTACTGGGCCTTGACCTTCCCCAATATCCAAAGCATATTTGAGAGCAGTAGTAACATAATTCTTAGCTAATGTCACCGCCGTAAACAAATCTTTCCCCAAAGCCAAATTAGCAGCGATCGCAGCACTCAAAGTACAACCAGTCCCGTGAGTATTCCCAGTATCAACATTCTCAGTCTTCAACACATCCAACCGCGTACCATCAAACCAAACATCAATTCCCCGCAAATCTCCCGCCATGCCGCCGCCTTTCACCAAAACAGCTTTCGCACCCAAACGATAAATCTGCTGCGCCGCCGATCGCATATCGTCTAGAGAAACAATCTCCAAACCGCTCAAAATCTGAGCCTCAAACCGATTGGGAGTCACGACAGCAGCCAAAGGAATCAAAACATCCCGCAAAAATGCGATCGCCCCATCATCAATCAATCGATCGCCCGATCGTGAAACCATCACCGGATCGACAACCAAATTCCCTATTCGCAAAGCTTCCACCTGTAAAGCCACCGCCGCCATAATTTCCCGATTCAGCAGCATCCCAGTTTTCACAGCGTGCACCCCAATATCCCCAGCCACCGCCTCAATTTGAGCCGCCACAGCCTCAGCAGACAAAGCATCAACTCGCATCACCCCCAAAGTATTTTGAGCCGTCACGCAAGTCAAAGCACTCGTACCGTGTACACAGTGAAACGCAAAAGTCCGCAAATCCGCCTGAATTCCGGCGCCGCCGCCACTATCGGAACCCGCCACAGTCAAAGCCACAGGAATCTTCGATTTAATCATCTTTTTTCAACCGCAGATAAACACACACATCCCAATAATATCTGGGTTCATCGTGGCACGGGCGGGACGCCCGTGCTTCCCAAGGAGTTAAAATTCCCAAACAAAATTAGCTATGATTAAAACCAATGTAAAGAATTATTGCAAACAACTGTGAAAATCACCCGAATCGACCTCAACTCTTGGATCTTCCACATCGCAGGCCAAACCATCCTCGTCGATCCCTGGCTGGTCGATCCCCTCGTTTTTTACGGTCAACCCTGGCTGTTCACCGCCTACCATAACACCCCCGTCGCCTTCACTCCCAGCACCTTACCTCCGATCGACCTCATCCTGATTTCCCAAGGATTAGACGACCACTGCCACAAACCAACACTCGAACTGCTCGATCGCACAATTCCCGCGATCGCCTCACCCACCGCCGCCAAAGTCCTCAGCAGTTTAGGCTACACTAATATCACATCTTTAGCAAATTGGCAAGAGTTAAATTTTAAAGAAAAGTTACAAATTACTGCCGTACCCGGAGCCGAAATCGGACCCGGACAAGAAGAAAACGGCTATTTGCTCAAAGATTTAAGCAGCGGCGAGACACTTTATTACGAACCGCACCTGCCACCATTAGAAAAAGTCAAACAGAAAATAGACACAGTAGACGTAGCGATCGCCCCAGTCATCGGTCAAATCTTCCCATTCCTCGGACAAGTCATCATCGGGCCTTCTGAAGCCCTCGGCCTTGCCCAAACACTGAAACCTCGGTTTTTTCTGCCTACAGCGACGGGAGACATCCGAGCCACAGGCATTTTACCAATGTTAGTGCGATCGATCGGCAGCATCCCCGAATTTCGCGATTTACTAGCAAAATCGGGACTTTCCACCCAACTCCTCGAACCCGAACCAGGCCAAACCCTAGAAATTTGAGATTTGAGATTTTAGATTTTAGATTTAATCCGCCATCCAAAATCCCAAATCCACATTTATCTAGGCGGGCGACGGTTACGCAAAAACTCAGGAATATCCAATCCCAAATCCTGCGGCGGTTTCGCTTTCGGATCGGGCGTCTGTTGAGCAGGAGTCGTCGGCACAGTGGCAGCCCGCCAAGGAGCATTAACATTTTGCGTCCGCCCCGGAGCCGGAGGCGACGGAACTTCCCCCGAAAAACCAGTAGCGATCACAGTAATCTTAATTTCGCCCTGAAGCCGCTCGTCAATCACCGCTCCAAAAATAATATTGGCATTTGGATCGACAACCTCGTAAATCGTCTCAGCCGCCGCATTCACCTCGTGCAGCGTCATGTCAGTACCGCCAGTGATGTTAAACACCACACCTCTAGCGCCCTCAATAGACGAAGCTTCCAGCAGAGGCGAAGAAATAGCCTGCATCGCAGCCTCCCTAGCCCGCGACTTGCCAGAACCCACGCCGATGCCCATCAAAGCCGAACCCGCATCAGCCATTACTGCCCGCACGTCAGCAAAGTCAACATTCACCAAACCGGGAATAGTAATAATGTCAGAAATACCCTGAACCCCTTGGCGCAGGATATCGTCAGCAACTCGAAAAGCCTCTTGTACCGGCATTTGTTCCGAAATCACAGACAGCAGCTTGTCGTTAGGAATTACGATCAGCGTATCCACCCGAGTTTGCAAAGCCGCAATCCCTTCCTCAGCTTGGCTGGTGCGCCGCCGTCCCTCAAACGTAAAAGGCCGCGTCACTATGCCCACAGTCAAGGCGCCCATTTCCTTAGCCACCTCAGCCACGATCGGAGCCGCGCCCGTGCCCGTACCGCCGCCCATGCCGGCGGTGATAAATACCAAATCCGCGTGATTCAAAGCATTAGCAACCTCGTCGCGAGATTCCTCCGCAGCCTTTTGACCGATCGCCGGATTGCCCCCCGCGCCCAAACCGCGCGTCAACTTCTGTCCGACTTGCAAGCGTTTCGGAGCATTTGAGAGAACCAGAGCTTGGGAATCTGTATTCACGCACCAAAACTCGACACCAGAAACCTCGCTGGCAATCATCCGGTTAACGGCGTTGCCCCCACCGCCGCCGACGCCAATTACTTTGATTTTGGCAGCACTGCTGGGCATTATGTCTTTGGGATTGACCATAGGATCGATATCAATACTATCTACATTTACATAACCAGACTTGCGTCTAAAGGGATTGGCGGAATCTGCAGCCACCGGAAAATTTTTTACTTCTTCCGAAGGGGGACTGTCTTGGTCAGACCCCTGTCTATTATTAAGCTTCATTAGAGTCGGGGATAGTAGATTACAGCTTTTTAACTAAACGCCAATTCACAATCAACTATAGGCTAAGTTGCGCGAAAAACTAACACTGGTCGATGCTTAATGTTAGCAATCTCGGATTTGGCCGACCTCGCTAGCCCAGACCTCGCTTGACGCCATCCAGGTACTTGACCGGATTAAGGCAGTTGTAAGCAAGGCAGAAGGAAAAAAAATGGATACTAGCCCCTGACGTGGGGCGCTGTCCAAAAACTGTGCTGATTGCAAGCCCTGCCTATCGATCGATACCTTCTACCTTCTGTTGGCAGAGAATCAATTCTGGGCGCGAGTGGGTGCGGGGGTGGAACTCTCCAAACTGGGGGGGAGTCCTGGCAAATGGACGATCGGCGAAGCAGGATTTTTCAAGTCAATGTAGGCTATTTTGCTTGAATCTATCTGTTTTGGCAATTGTCGCATTCGGTCTAAAACCTTAAGTTGCTCCCCAGTCTTGGAACTGTACGGCCCTAAGTGTACGGTACCGATCTCTGTTTTCAAGATCAAGTTGTTCGGGTTTTGCCAATTAATCTCAAACACTTTCACCGTCAAGCCGCTGAGTCCTTGGTAAAACTTCGGCCAATAGGCGCGATACTGTTCCAAAGGCCCGATGACTTTTAAAGTGGGCAAAGAACGCTGAGGCTGCGTTCCCGGAATGCTGCCGGGCCCGATCGAACTATTCTGCGATCGTACAGCAGTATAACTATCCGACGGCATCCAACCTCCGCGAGCGTCCAGCCACCCCACTTTTTCCTTCTCACTGTTCGATTTCAACACCGCAGTCGGCTGCGCCACCGCCACTGGCAGGCGTTCTGCCACTTCTATAGTCAAACTCGGCGGAAACAAGTTACGAGTCACCTTCGCTTTGGCGATCGGCCCCGTGGACTCCAGCTTTTCGGCCAGGGCCTGCGGTTGAATCCCCCACAGCGACTGCGGGTAAGACAGCGGCACCAAAGACCGCACCGCCTTATCCGACAGCCACTGATTGCCCTCCACCTTCACTTGTTCCGATCGGGCAATTAACCAAGCCGGCTGAGCAATCCACCACAGCAAACCTCCAGCCATGGCGCTCGCTGCCAGCATTTGCCACACAACAGCCGCCAATCGAGCACGCCTCTGCTGCCGCAACTTTTGGCGCCTGCGCCCTAACTCTGTTTGAGAAACCGCTCCAAAACTAGCCATCTACGTCTTGACAATATAGTAATTAAGGATTAGCACAAATTCAAAACTGTTTAATCTCTCTCTTGAACCCTGTTTTCCCCTACCATTTAACCAGATCTCCGCAAATTTACCCAGACTCCTGCCAATATCAGTAATATCACTGATCCCCCTAAGTAATAAAAAATTATTAATTAAAAATTCCCAATTCCAGCGCCGGAAAAACCCCTTACCAGCTCAAGGTTCTTTGGGTATTTAGGGCATTACCCCACAGGGCAAAAGGTTACAAATCAAACTAAACTCAACTAAAGAAAGTTTAGACTTTCGATTAACTTTTTTAACTTTTATTCGGCTTCCATTGTGATCGCACTCGAATTAGACAGATTCTATAAAGCCTGCAACCCGAGCAAGACCCTAGTTGCGGGAGACCCAGGAGATTATCAATACTACATTGATTTTGGTTCCGTGCGCGGCGGCAAAATCATTGAATCTTTACAGCGAACCATTACCCGCATCTCCCCCAACGAGCCAACCTGTCAGCTATTTACAGGACATATCGGGTGTGGCAAATCTACGGAATTGTTTCGACTAAAAGCTGAGTTAGAGCAAGAGGGTTTTTGCGTCGTCTACTTCGAGTCTTCCCAAGACTTAGACATGGGTGATGTAGACATCAGCGATATTTTGCTGAGCATTGCGCGCCAAGTCAGCGAAACTATGGAATCCGCTAAAATCAAACTCAGACCGAGCTATTTTACAAATCTGTTTGCAGAAGTGGCAGAATTTTTGCAGACTCCCATAGATTTGTCAGCGGAAGCCGAGTTATCTGTAGGCATTGCTAGAGTTACTGCTAAAACTAAAGACTCTCCCAAACTGCGATCGCAACTCAGGCAATATCTCGAACCCCGTACCAACAGCATTTTACAGTCGATCAACGAAGAACTCCTAAACAAAGCTAACGCCGAACTCAAGCACCAAGGCAAAAAAGGGCTCGCAGTCATCGTTGACAACCTCGATCGCCTCGACGCCTCCCTCAAACCCAGCGGACGCACTCAGCCAGAATACCTGTTTTTAGACCGCGGCGAACAGTTGAAAAAACTCAATTGCCATGTCGTCTACACGATTCCCCTGACTTTGATTTTTTCCAACGACTTTGGCCGCCTCGCCAGTCGATTTGGAGTCAAGCCCAAGGTGATGCCGATGGTACCGGTGCAAATGCGATCGGGCGACGACCACATTGAAGGAATGGCACTGCTGCGGCAGCTAGTATTAGCTAGAGCTTTCCCGAAAGTTGCTCCCCATCAACGCATCGATTTGATTTCCCAGGTGTTTGACTCTCCCGAAACCTTAGATCGGCTTTGCCGGATTAGTGGCGGTCACGTTCGCAATCTACTGATGCTTTTGTATAGCTGTTTGCAGCACGAAGACCCTCCCTTCTCTCGCGAATGCCTCGAAAGCGTCATTCAAGAATATCGCGATGACCTTTTGGGAGCCATCAATGACATGGAATGGGAATTGCTGTTTCAAGTCGTCACCCGACAAAGTGTAACTGGCGAAGAAGAGTCTCAAATCTTGTTGCGAAGTATGTTTGTCTTTGAATACCGCGATCAAGAAGGTCGCTGGTTTGGCATCAATCCAGCCCTAGCAGAAACCAGAAAATATAAGGAGTGGCGGCAGGGCATTGAGCCAAAATAGTTGGGATTTTTGAGATTGCTTCCCGACTCTAATAACCCTTACCCATGAGGGAGATAGAAACTATTTAACTTAAAATTCACCGCTCAAAACTCCGCACTCCAACAATCCAATACAAAAATCAGTCAGCGGTTTTCGCCGCTGGCTGATTTCTGTTGAATGCTGGCTATATGCGGTGAATGTTATTGTCGCGTAAAACTTTGCCGCCACCAAGGACGTTCCCCACTCTCAACTCTCATATCTGCAATGCCAGACCCCCTATGTCTGTTTTTACCTGTTGCTGTTAATTTCAAATAATTCCCTCCCGGACGACAATTTTTTTTGCTGGTGTGTTAAATGCCTGCTACAGATATATCGCAGTTGTTTACTAATAGCTAGTCGTCGGTATTATCTTAAATTTAGGGGTTGCCTATTTACGATATGCAGTCATTTATATAGAGCGGAATAAGAAAATCTTAGCGGGGCTGAAAATTTGACGGGGAAGTCTAGCATTCTCTGAGATTGAGCGGTATGATATCTTTACATTGGATCTAATAACTATGTAAGTATTAAAAGGAGAAGTACGAAAAACTACGTATTTCTACAGAGATAAAGCCTCAAACAGAGACGGTTATCTCTAAGTAGATACGCTTTTAGTCACGATTGGTGAGCGTTAGGTAATTGATTTATGCAAAAGAGGTGCACGCATGACCGATCTAATTAAGGTACAAGAAACTGCCAACTACAACGAGCGATCGCTCAAAACTCTGGTCAGATCCATTACAATGTCTCAACAGCAATTCTCGCTGATTTTGGTGCGCTGCAACTACGAGCAGTTGCGGCAGCAAATAGCGCAGCGGCTGCGAGAAGTCTCCCCAGTTCCAATTCAAGATCTCGTCCTGCCAGCTTCAGTCAAAACCCTTTACACTACTCTGCAGGCAAGCACTTTGCAGGAGGGGTACTCGCCTGTGGTTTCTGCCTCGGCTTTGATGGTATTCGGTTTAGAAACAGTAGTAGCGATCGACGAACTGATGGCTTCTACCAATCAAGTGCGAGACGAATTTCGCAAAAATTTTTCCTGCCCGGTGATTTTGTGGGTAACAGATGACATCGTGACCAAAATGATTCGTCTGGCCCCGGATTTCAAAAGTTGGGCGGCCGCTACAATTAAATTTGAAATGGGCGTTGACGAATTAATTAATTTCCTCGCTAGGCGGGCCGATACTATATTTAAAATAGGCGAACTCAATCAAGAACTCGCCAGCAGCAACGTCAGCACCATAGCTAATTGTGAAACCTGCGAAACCCCGTGCGAAAAACGCGGCCTGGAGCGCGAAATCAGCTCTGGAGAACGCTTTCTAACTTTTAACTCAGGGCCCCAAAACCGACGACAATCAGATGCCCACTCGTATTCGCCATTGAGTCCCGGCAATACCTTCGATTTGGCGATCGGCTCTTTGCCACGCCGAGAACTAGAATTAGCTTTAAGAGATTTACAAAATCGCGGTGAAGAATTAGAACCCGCCCTCAAAGCCAGCCTGCAATTCGTTCTCGGTCGAGATTACTATGTCAGCGACCAAACCGAAACTGCCTTAATTCACTACCAAGAAAGTTTACTATTTTGGCAGCAGAAAACGGGCAACTGGGAACTGGCAAACTTCGACCATTCCGAAAACCCAGAAACCTTCTCCTCCTTGTCGAATCCTGTCCCCAAAATTTTATTTTTAGAGAGAGAAGGCATAGTGCTGTTTCACATAGCCCTGTGTCACCGCTTGCAAGCAGCCAGAAACCCAGTAGCCAACCGCCAGCACTGGGAACAAGCTTGGATTAGCCTGGAACAATCTAGAAACGCTTTCTCCCTTGCCTCACGCCCGGAATTGGTAGCTGAGGTGACAGCACACCTCGGAGAAGTGCTGCAGCGCCTGAAAGCTTGGGGAGAGTTGCAAGCATTAGCTGAAAATTCTTTGCAGTTGCACTTCACTTACGGTACTCCCAGCCAACTAGCTCAAGATTACGGCTTTTTGGCTGAAGTTGCCCTGCAACAGTCGAGGTGGAGTCAAGCCCGCCAGCTAGCCGAATTGGCTTTGGCGATTTTGGATCAAACGCCTCATGATTTGAGATTGCTGATTGAAGATTTGAGATTGGGGTTTGAGGGAAATTATCCAGAATTGGTGGGCCCTAACGAGTTAAGTAACGAACCCAAATCTAAAATCCAACATCCCAAATCCGACAGGAGTTCGTATCTTTTACTTTTAGCGCGAAGTTTGCGACAGCTAGGGCAGTGGGAAGCGGCGGTTCATTCTTTGGAGTTGGCTCAATCTCAAAGCGAGCCGAAGTACGACCCCCGACTTTACATCGATATTTTGACGGAATTGCAAGCGGTTTATTTCGAGCAGGGAGAGTATCTTAAAGCGTTTCGGATTAAAAAAACCCAGCGTTCGATCGAATATCAATACGGGTTTAGAGCTTTTATCGGAGCCAGCCAATTGCAGCAGCAGCGCCAAGCGGTCAATCCTTCAGGCCCCTCAGCTCAAAACCAAGCTGCCATCGCAGCGTCCATGACAGCTTACTCGCGCCAAACAGATATCAATAGCTTGCTAGAAAGAATTAGCAGGGACGACCATAAATTAACTATTATTCACGGGCCCAGCGGAGTCGGGAAAAGTTCTCTAGTCAATGCCGGCTTAGTACCAGCTTTGAAAAATATTACTCCGGGCGCGCGCGATACATTGCCCGTAGTAGTCAAAGTTTACACCGACTGGCTGGTGGAGTTAGAAAATGCTTTGAACAGCGCACTGTACGACAAACAAGCCGAAGAGGAAAGTAAATTAATCTCGAAAGGACTACACGGAATCCACAAAAAAAGTTGCTCGGTTATTCCTGCTCGCAGCTCGGAAGTCTCTTCTTTTATTATAGATCAGTTGCGCGAAAATGCCACAAATAATTTGTTAACTGTGCTGATTTTCGATCAATTTGAAGAGTTTTTCTTTGTTTCGACTTCAGTGGAACAAAGACAAGTTTTTTATAATTTTTTGGGCGTGTTTTTGAATTTGCCTTATGTCAAGATAATTCTGTGCTTGCGGGAAGATTACTTACACTACTTACTAGATTGCGATCGCTTCCCAAATCTTGACGCTATTAACAATAATATTCTCGACAAAAGTATCCGCTACCAACTGCGGAGTTTTTCTATCAAAGACGCGCGGGCTGTCATCGGACACTTAACAGAACGGGCGGAATTTTATTTAGAGCCGGCACTGATCGATGCCTTCGTAGAAGATTTAGCAGACGAACTTCAAGAAGTGCGACCGATCGAATTGCAGGTAGTAGGAGCGCAACTGCAAGAAGAAGGTATTACCAGTCTAGCACAATACCAGCAATTGGGGGACAATCCCAAAGCGGAATTAGTGAAACGATCGCTCGAAAGAGTCATCTCTGACTGTGGCCTGGTTAACGAAGACGCAGCTTGGAAAATCTTGTTTTCCCTGACAGATGAAAGAGGCGTTCGCCTGATAAAAACCAAACACGAACTCTCGTTAGTTACAGGTTCGCAGCCAGCAGATGCCCGCGAAACCGAATTATCGGCGATCGGCAAAAACAGAATTTCTCTACAGCGACAGTTCGCAAAAGACCCAGAAAGCCGACCAAAGAAAACCGACAACCTCGACTTGATTTTAGACATTTTAGTTGGTCACGGTTTGCTATTTCTGCTACGGGAAGCGCCCGAAGACCGCTATCAATTGGTACACGACTATTTAGTGCGGCCGATCCGCCAAAGATTCGGCTTAGAAGCCAGACTGCACAAAGCAGAAGCAGACAAAAAAATGAGTCAAGCACAGCTCTACCAAGCCAATACTTTTCTCAAACAACTGCTGGGATTAGCAGTGATCGGCGTCATGCTGCTAACCAGTTCCACCATCGCCGCCGTCAACTTTTGGTGGCGGGCTGTGGGTCAAAAACAGCTAGCTGTCGCTCAAACTCAGCGAGCCGAAATCAGTACCCTGACAGCAGCTTCGGAAGCACTGTATTTCTCAAACAACAAATTTGACGCCATGATGGAAAGTTTGAGAGCTGGCAAAAAATGGAGACAGCTCGAACATTCCCAACAAATGTATACTCTCAAAGACACCGAAATTCTGATTTCAGCCGCCCTCCAGCAGGCAGTTTATGGAGTCAAAGAACGCAACCGCTTAGAGGGACACGGCGATGTAGTTTGGGGTCTTAGTTTCAGTCCAGACGGCGAAACAATAGCTTCTTCCAGTGTAGATAAAACTGTCAAACTTTGGCGGCGCGATGGCAGTTTGCTGGCAACTTTCAAAGGCCACACTAACAGCGTCTCCTGTGTCGCGTTCAGTCCCGACAACAAAACCATAGCCTCGGCAAGTTTAGATAAAACTGTAAAAATTTGGCAAACTGACGGCAGTTTGCTGGCAACTTTCAAAGGGCATACTAATAGCGTTACCAGCGTTGCTTTTAGCCCTGACGGTCAAACGATCGCCAGTGGCTCTACAGATAAAACTATCAAACTTTGGAAAACCGACGGCACGCTGCTGAGAACGATCGAACAATTTGCTCCCGTAAATTGGCTAAGCTTCAGCCGCGACGGCAAAATAATTGCTGTGGCGAGCCATGACGGTACTGTGAAACTGTGGAGTTCTGACGGCAGGTTAATCGCTAATTTGTGGCACAGCGAAAACAGACAACCCTCGAAAATTTACACCGTCAGTTTCTCCCCCGATGGTGAAACGATCGCCAGTGCGGGTGAAGATAAAACGGTGAAAATCTGGAGCATCGCTGCACTAAAGCACCCAGCAACAGAAAATTCAACACAAGCAAAAAAAGGTGAACTGCTAGCAACTTTGCGGGGACACAGCAAGTGGGTATTTGGTGTCAGTTTCTCCCCCGACGGTCAAACACTTGCTTCTGGAAGTGCAGACGGGACTGTCAAACTCTGGAGTCTTGCTGGTGTTGGCGACAAACGCCCCACCGATGCTAGCAACATTAAACCAGAGAGTCGCTTACTGAGAACTTTTGAGGGACACGCCGATCGAGTTACTCAGGTGAGTTTTAGCCCGGAAGGCAAAACCTTGGCTTCGGCAAGTTTTGACAAAACTGTCAGGCTGTGGCGACTCGATGACGTGCCGCTCAAAACTCTCGACGGACACCAAAACCGGGTGCAGGGCGTTACTTTTAGCCCCGACGGCCAAAGGCTGGCCTCTGCTTCTACGGACAAAACTATCAAACTCTGGAGCCGCACGGGAGTTTTGCTAGAAACCTTGGAAGGACACACTCAGAGAGTCGCCAGCGTCAGTTTCAGCCCCGACGGCCAGCTACTTGCTTCTGGGAGTTACGACAAAACGGTGAAAGTTTGGAGTTTGACAGAAGATGGCATGAATAATATTCTCCCTTGTCCTTCGGCTCCGCTATTCCCGTGTTCGCCTTCTGTGCTGTTCACTCTCGACGGCCACGCCGACAGCGTGATGAGCGTGAGTTTTAGCCCCGACAGCGAGATTCTGGCTTCGGGGAGCAAGGATAAGACTGTAAAACTCTGGACTAAAAACGGCAGGCTGATTAAGACTTTGACGGGACACACAGGCTGGGTGACTGGGGTGACTTTCAGTCCCGACGGCTCGATGCTGGCTTCTGCAAGCGATGATGGTACTCTCAAACTCTGGAATCGAGACGGTCGTTTGCTAAGAACTTTTGAAGGAGCTCACAACAGTTTTGTGTTGGGGGTTGCTTTTAGCCCTGATGGCAAAATGCTGGCTTCGGCTGGTTACGACAATTCGGTGAAATTGTGGAAGGTAGACGGGACTTTGGTGGCGACGCTGCTGAAGGGTTCTAGCGACAGCGTGACTAGCGTGGGTTTTAGCCCGGATGGTTTGTTGGTTGCTTCGGGCAGTTACGATCATAAGGTGAAGCTTTGGAGTCGCAGCGGGACTTTGCTGAAAACTTTGACGGGTCACAAGGATAGCGTGATGAGCGTGAGTTTTAGCCCGGATGGGAAGGTTCTGGCTTCTGCGAGCAAGGATAATCGGGTGATTTTGTGGAATTTAGATCTTGACGATTTGCTGGTGAGGGGCTGTGACTGGGTGGGCGATTATCTGAGAACTAATCCTAATGTGAGCGATCGCGATCGGCATCTCTGTGACGGGGTTGCGGCAAAACCAAATCGATTTTAGATTTTAGATTTTAGATTGGGGGATTCAGTGGATTTTCGATTTTCGATGTTACTCACCCCCTTGAGGAGCTCGATCGCTAATTTCTCCCACTTCCCCCTCTCCCCCTCCCCCTTTCTCAAAAACTATTTTTTCCTTCCCCTTGGTCTCGGCTTCCTGTAAAGTAAATAATTGTAAAGAAATATGAGTTTTCTCTTATCCTCTGGTTAAGACCGCCAGCTAGCATTCACAATTAAGACCCGGATTATAAGTTCCTATGTCACAGCTTTTCCCGCGAAAATTTCTAGCCTCTGTTGCCGCATTTTGTCTGGCTTTGTCCGTGTGGGCGATCGCACCAGTAGCCCACGCTTTCAATAATCCCGATTTATTGCCGTCAACTCAGACGCCGATCATTGACTTAGCTAAAGCCCTTACGGATATTGAAGAACAAAGTTTGGCAAAAAATTTAAAAGCCTTTGAAGCCGAAACCGGCTGGAAACTGCGAGTGCTGACTCAGTACGATCGCACGCCCGGTTTGGCTGTCAAAAGCTATTGGGGGCTAGATGACAAGAGTGTGTTATTAGTTGCTGACCCCCGAGGGGGCAATTTGCTCAATTTTAATGTGGGCGACTCGCTGTATCCGCTGCTGCCGCGCACTTTTTGGGTGGAACTGCAAACCCGCTACGGTAATCAATTTTTTGTGCGGGACAATGGCGAAGATCGAGCGATTATTGAATCTTTGGAGTCTATAGAAGGCTGTTTGCGTCAGGGCGGATGCCGCGTGGTTCCCGGTTTGCCGAGGGAACAGTGGGTTCTGACGTTAATTACGTCGGTGGTTGGCGGGGTCATCTGCGGGTTTGCCGCTCAGCCTCGGAAGCCGGGACAGGTTGTGGCTTGGCAGTGGGCGCTGATTTTTTCGCCGCTGTGGGGCATTCTGTTTTTTGCTTTCGGACTGGGGCCGGTGGTGACTCGGACTTCTGACTGGTTGCCTGTGGTTCGGAATGTGTCCGGTTTTGCGATCGGAGCTTTGGTGGCATTCCTGACTCCGGTGTTGGGCAAATCTTCTTCGTCGTCGGAAACTTAGTCGTCAGTTGGCAGTTGTCAGATTTTACTCAACAGTCAACGAATGACTAAAAGCTGGTAAGCTGATACCTGACAACTCACAGGCGACAGCTATCCAACAAATGGAATGGCACGTAAGCGATGCCCAGAGTCTGGGATTAATCGATAACGAAATTGGCGACCACGGTTTTTCAGCGGCGGAGTACGAAATAGTCCGCCGCGTGATTTATGCGACTGCTGATTTTGAGTACAAGTCTTTAATTAGTTTTTCCGATCAGGCTTTGCAGGCTGGGGCGGCAGCTTTGGCTGCTCGGACTACGATCGTGGTAGATGTGCCGATGGTGCAGGTGGGCATTACGCCCCTAATTCAAAATACCTTTGCGAATCCGGTTTACTGTTCGATGGAGGCTTTGACGCGCCCCCAAAAGGAAAGGACGCGGGCGGCTTGGGGGATTGAAACTTTGGCAAGACGCTATCCTGAAGGGATTTTTGTGGTGGGCCAGGCTCAAACTTCTTTGTCGGCGATCGTAGATTTGATTGAATCTGAGGAAATTCGGCCGGCTTTGGTGATTGGGACGCCTTCTGGGTTTGTAGGGGTGGACGTGGCGAAGTCGCGGCTGCATGATTCAATGATTCCTCACATTCGGATTGAGGGCCGCAAGGGTTCTGCGGTGGTGGCTGTGGCTATTGTTAACGGGCTGGTGGATTTGGCTTGGCAAGCTTACGGCCAAGAGGGGAACAGTTGATCGATAAGTTAATTGTCATGAGTCATGGGATTTTAGATTTTAGATCCCGCTTTCAGCACCCTCTACTTTCACAATAGGTTTTTTCGGAATTTTGTGAACAAATTAAGTTACTTTTTATAACGCGGGATTCTGTGAACCATCATAGATAGTCCTGGACGCATGAGAGTCCAGAAACCGGGTTTGATGGACGAAAATACACGGGTTGCAGCCAGAGATTCGGTAAAAAACCCGGTTTCTTTGTCGGAGTTCGTAAGTTTTGATAGAGTAGAATTCTCTAGCAAATTTAGGAAATGAGTCGATTGCAAATTCGCGAAGATGACCTCAGAGGTAGAAAGATTGCTGACTTTCTGTGCGAACATCTCGAAAATATGAATGAGATTACACCACCTGAAAGCATTCATGCTCTTGATTTAGAAGCATTGCGATCGCCCGATATTACTTTCTGGACGGCTTGGGAGGGTGATGAATTACTCGGATGCGGAGCACTGAAAGAACTAGATTCAAGAAGTGGTGAAGTCAAATCAATGCGTACCGCCAAGACTCACCGCCGTAAAGGTATCGCCTCGAAGATTCTTGAACACATCATCAAAGAAGCCGAACGGCGTGCTTACGATTGCCTGAATTTGGAAACAGGGGCTTTGCCTGAGTTCGCCCCGGCACGAGCCTTGTATATACGGTATGGGTTCAAGTACCGAGGCCCCTTCGCTGAATACATTGATGACCCGAATAGCGTGTTTATGACAAAAAAGCTCGCTTGATCTGCTTCTCGAAATTGGTATATTTCTTGAAAATCTCGCAATGACGCTTAACTATTATTAGACATCTCCAAAAATTAAGTTTTTGCCCGGCTTTAACTTGCGATCGCTCTTAAATTTGTCGCTACTATTCATCTTAATAATCAGCGGACGATCGCCTTTTTACATCTCTGCTTTGATTAGTGCGATCGCGGTCTTTTTTTCTGCCTTTTTTAATTTGCTGGCTCACCTCGACAAACAAATCTCTGCGTAAATAAGGATAGTCGCTCACCCACACGTCACGGCTGGGAATATAAATATCTGAAACTTTGGCAATTCTGCCTAAATCTTCTTGATTTGACATAATTAACATTAAAGCAGCTTGGCCGGGGACAATTCCTTGGTGATCTTTTCGCAAGGGAGCTCTAAGTGTAGTAGTAAATCCGGTTTTGTCACCAACTTCTAAGTTGATGCGCGGTTCTAGGTTGTCAACTATTACGAGTTGTCCTTTTTGATTGACTGTTTCTTCTTGACTGGTGATTTCATCTGTAATATATATATCCAAAACTCGTCCTTGCCAAAAACCGCAGTATTGATATTTGCGGCATTCGGCATTTCGCAAACTTGCCCACAAAATTGGTCCCCACAGCCAGTACAAACCAGCTATCAATCCGATGATTAAAACTAGCGGCCCGACATCGGAACCGACGAAGTTGTAAACTACCAGGAGGAAAACTACGGTGACTGCAGAGATTAACATTCGCCTCAAAAAATCGGGCGGTTTTCCCCAGATATATTTGTATTGCGCTCCCGTGGCGACGGCGGGAATTAGTTCTTGAAATGTTTCACGGGTTAAGGGAATTAGCATAGGAAGTTCGGCAACGAGCAATGTACGGGATGCAACGGCTGTCTGTTCGGAAGCGGATTAGATTAAGGGATTTAACAGATTTAACGGATTGATGTTGAAGTCAAAAATCACAAGTTAGAAGTCAAAAGTTAGAAGTTAGATTAATTCCACCTTACTAATGACTAATGACTAATGATTAATGACTACAAGATTTTTTCCAGGCCGTAAACGAGCGATCGCAATTCAAGGACTTTGCGTATAGACAGCAAGACTCCTGGCATATAACAAGCGCGATCGCTCGTATCGTGTCGTAAAGTATAAACTTGACCGGCGCCGCCAAAAATTACCTCTTGGTGGGCAATTAAACCGGGTAAACGGATGCTGTGAATGCGAATCCCTTCATCCGCCACTGAACCTCGCGCTCCGGCTAATTTTTCGGTTTCCTCAACTTCTGGCGGATTGAAAGTTTTTCCCATTTCTGCTAGCATTTGGGCAGTTTGAATTGCCGTACCGCTGGGGGCGTCGGCTTTTTGATTGTGGTGCAGCTCGATAATCTCTACGTGTTCAAAATACTGAGATGCCGTGACGGCGGCTTGTTGGAGCAAAACCATGCCGATCGAGAAATTGGGTACGATCAAACAGCCGATGCTGGCTTTCTCAGCAAATTCAGCTAATTTTTGAATTTGCTCGCTGCTCAAGCCAGTAGTGCCGACTACCGGGCGAATGCCGTAAGCTATCGCCGATCGCACGTTTTCATAAACCGACTTCGGGTGCGTAAAATCTACCATCACCCCTAACTGCTTTTCCTGAGCTGCTAATACCAGCATTCCTTGCAAGTCGTCAGTGATGGGAACTTCTAACGGGCCGCATCCGGCTAATTCCCCGGCATCGGCGTTGAGGCACTCAGGAGAGCGGTCTACAGCCCCAAATAAGGTCATGTCACTAGCATGGGCGATCGCCTTAATTACTTCGCGGCCCATTTTGCCTGCGGCACCGTTAACAATCACCGGAATCGGAAGTTGATTCGCCATAATCTCAAAAATATCCTGAAAGTTCGATCGACTAAATTTTAACGCTTGTACGAATTTGGGGAAACAAGGAATGAAAGACAGGAGTTGTCGGCAAATCTTCAAAAACCCGGTTCCCATTCGAGAAATACTTTGCCAAATCGAGTAATTAGCTTAAAGAAACTCGGTTGTGGCACAAGTTCTGAAAAAATTACATTCAATCTCATATTAAGCTCAATTCTGTAAGAACAGACTTGTGCAAAGCTAATTTGCACCGACATATTTTTTCTGTGACTGCCAAATTCTCTCGAAATCTTCGATATGTCATGTCTGTCGCAACTGGTCTCAACCTGAGTTATCAAAACCGACGGGTCAGGATTTTGCCTGCAATGCTTGCGGGCGCGACTGTAACTCTGCTGAATATGGGAGTTCGGCAGTTGGGAGGCCTGCAGAGCTTGGAATTGGCGAGTTTTGACTCGTTAGTGCGCTTGCAGCCAGATTCCGGGCCCGATCCGCGACTGCTGGTAGTGGGAATTTCTGAGGCCGATATTCAAGCTTTGGGGAGATTTCCGATTTCCGACGGTGCGATCGCTCAAACCTTGGCAAAACTGCAAAAGTATCAGCCAAAAGTCATCGGTTTGGATTTGTACCGGGATTTGCCTCAAGCGCCGGGACACGAAGAATTGCTGGCCGCGCTGAAAGCACCGAATGTGGTGGCGATCTATAAATTGAACGATTCAGAAAGTCCGGGAGTGCCTGCGCCCCCGGGGATACCGCCCGATCGGCTCGGTTTTAACGACTTCGTGCTCGATCCTGATGGCGTTGTGCGTCGCAATTTGCTTTCAGTCTCCAACAAAGCACAGAAGAATACTGCTTTCTCTTTTTCTGTGCAAGTGGCTTTGTTGTATCTCAAAGACAGAGTGCAGCCGGAAAATAGCCGTGTTCATCCCCACCAAATCAACTGGGGAAAGGCAGAATTTCTGCCTTTAACTGCTAACAGCGGGGGCTATGCAAATCTCGACGCCAAAGGCTACCAAATTCTGCTCAAATACCGGTCTGGGAAAGAGGTGGCGCGACAAGTCAGTATCCGGCAGGTATTGAAGGGAGAAATTGACCCAAGCTGGGTTAAGGACAAGATTGTGTTGATCGGGACGACGGCACCGAGTAGCAGAGACGTGTTTCTGACGCCCTACAGCCCGGTTAAAAAGCAAAGTCCGAAAATGCCGGGGGTGCTGCTGCACGCGCAAATGCTCAGCCAAATATTGAGTGCGGTTTTGGATGGGCGATCGCTCTTTTGGGTGTGGCCGGAATGGGCGGAAATTTTGTGGAACGGTGCTTGGGCGATGGTTGGCGGAGTTTTGGCTTGGCGGATTCAGCATCCTGCAAGGGCGGGATTGGCTGGGGGTGCGGGATTGATGGGACTGTTGGGGATTAGTTATGGGATTTTTAGTGGGGGTGGGTGGGTACCGTTAGTGTCGCCGACTTTGGGTTTGGTGGTGACTGGTGTGGGTGTCAGTGCTTACAGGAAGCTTTACGATGCTTTTCACGATTCTCTAACGGGTTTGCCCAACCGGGATTTGTTCGTGGATTGCCTGGGGCGGGCGATCGCCAATACTAGGGGCCGCCGCAGCTATCTGTTTGCGGTGCTGTTTCTGGATTTAGACAGGTTTAAGGTGATTAATGATTCTTTGGGTCATTTGGTGGGGGATGAACTGCTGATGGCTGTGGTGCTGCGGTTGAGGGCGATTATTGGCTCTGGAGATACTGTGGCGCGGGTGGGGGGCGACGATTTTGCGATTTTGGTGAGGAATATTGATGTTGACAGTGCTGTGGATTTGGCCGATCGAATTCACCAAGCTTTAATTGTGCCTTTTGAGTTGAAGGGGCAGGAGGTGTTTGTGACTGCGAGCATCGGGATTGCCCTGGGGGGCGAACCCGCTGCTACTGTCAGCGAACAGCCGGAACACTTGCTGCGGGACGCCCACACGGCTATGTACCGGGCGAAGGCTTTGGGAACGGGAAGGTATCAGGTGTTTAATGCTTCGATGCACGATTTGGCGGTGGAGAGGTTGCAGTTGGAGACGGATTTGCGGATGGCCCTCAAGCGTCAGGAGTTTTTGCTGCATTACCAGCCGTTTGTATCTTTGGCAAGCGGGAGGATTATTGGGTTTGAGGCTTTGGTACGCTGGCAGCACCCGCTGCGGGGTTTGATTCCACCGATGAAGTTTATTCCGGTGGCTGAGGAAACGGGGGCAATTGTGCCGCTGGGTGAGTGGGTGTTGGAGGAGGCTTGCCGGCAGTTGGGGCTTTGGGAGGGAATGTTTGATTTTGATCAACCTTTGATTATGAGTGTAAATTTGTCGGGAAAGCAGTTTGCCCAGCCGGATTTGGTCGATCGTATTCAGGTGATTTTGGAAACAACGGGTTTGAGTGCCGAGAGTTTGAAGTTGGAGATTACTGAGAGTGTGGTGATGGATGATGTGGAGTCGGCAATCGCAGTTTTGAAGCAGATGAAAGCGTTAAATGTCAAGTTGGGAATTGATGATTTTGGCACTGGTTATTCGTCGTTGAGTTATTTGAGTCGGTTTCCTACGGATACTTTGAAGGTTGATAAGTCGTTTGTGGGGCGGATGGAGCTCGAAAGCGAGGGGGAGAATGTGGCGATCGTGCGGACGATTGTGGCGCTGGCTCACGCTTTGGGTATGGATGTGATTGCTGAGGGTGTGGAGACGGCGGCACAATTAGCTAGGTTGAGGGCGATCGGCTGTGAATACGGTCAGGGTTATTTTTTTGCTAAGCCCTTACCGAGCGAGGCTGCGACTGCTTTGATGGCTTCCGAGCCGCAGTGGTAGTTGTGGGTTATTCTTGTTCCTGGTTCATATACAATAATCCTCATATCGTAGTTTAGAAAAGCTTTATGCCAGAAGTTGCACGATTTTAGGGAATAATTATCAACATTTTCTTTGGAGATCATCCACCGCCTCATTTTCACGCAGTTTACGGTGAGTATAATGCTTTGATCGGCATTGAATTTTTAGAAATTATTGAAGGAGATTTACCGAATCGGGCTCAAAAGCTGGTAATAGAATGGGCTACCTTGTACCAGAAAGAAGTGCTGGATATGTGGAATAGTCAAGAGTTTAGTAAACTTCCGCCCTTAAAATAACTGTGATTGTTTTATGAAACCTGAGCGCATTGTTTCTGCTAAAGCTATTGACGATAACACCTTGATGGTCAAATTTGCCAATCTTGAAATCAAGAAATATAACATCTATAAGTTATTAGACAATCCGATGTTTGCGATGTTAAGCAATCCTGGATTTTTCAGAAATTTTAAAATTGAACCTGGTGGTTATGCACTGGTTTGGAATGAAGATATCGATATCAGTGAATATGAACTTTGGCAGAATGGAGTCAGTTGCACGGATGAGGAAATTGAGCAATACATTGAATCTATTCATAATTCGTTCGGAGGTAAGCACGATCGTGCCAGAATTATTTGATGTTGTCGAATTGTTAGTAACATTGCCTGAATCTAATTTGCACCAGGGTGTTAAAGGGGCAATTGTAGATTGTTATGAGGATGGAAATTACGAGGTAGAATTTAGCGATGGGTGTGGCGAAACGATAGCTTTGTGTACTCTGTCTACCGAGCAGTTTTTAGTTGTTTGGAAGTCGAAAGAAAGGCGTTGGTTGTCTGTATCTGAGCTATTAGCTGCGATGGGTGAACGTTTGTCTGATGAACGTCAGCAACAAATTTTAGAGTTTGCGCGTTCTGTGTCTCAGAAATAGTCTGTTTTTGGCGGGGTTTTGAGAGGAATCAGACCAACTCTGTACTTGGATTTCAAGGCTGCAGATCGACTGTTGTCCGCTTGTATGTCACAATAAACAAGCAATTATTATATTTTGAGTTATCCTGTGAGTCCTACTGCCGAAGTCAGCAATACCCTAAATGCGGGCGCTCTACCAACCGTTACCGCTACCCCAGCCCGCCGCGCTGTTTTTCCCTTTACTGCGATTGTTGGCCAGGAGGAGATGAAACTGGCGCTGCTGTTGAATGTCATCGATCCCAAAATTGGCGGGGTGATGATTATGGGCGATCGAGGTACTGGTAAATCTACCACAATCCGCGCCCTCACTGATTTGCTGCCAGAAATTGAGGTGGTGGCTGACGATCCTTTTAACAGTCATCCCAGCGATCCAGATTTGATGAGCGATGAGGTGCGCGATCGCACTATGTCTCAAACTGACATTAAAATCGCCCGCAAAAAAGTTCAAATGGTAGACTTGCCTCTGGGCGCTACCGAAGACCGAGTTTGCGGTACGATCGACATCGAGAAAGCTTTGTCAGAAGGAGTTAAAGCTTTTGAACCCGGGCTTTTAGCTAAAGCTAACCGCGGCATTCTGTACGTTGATGAAGTCAATTTGCTCGACGATCATTTAGTCGATGTTTTGCTCGACTCGGCCGCCAGCGGTTGGAATACTGTTGAAAGAGAAGGCATTTCGATCCGCCACCCGGCTAAGTTTATTCTAATCGGTTCTGGGAATCCAGAAGAAGGAGAATTGCGGCCGCAGTTGCTCGACAGATTCGGGATGCACGCAGAAATTCGGACTGTAAAAGACCCGAATTTAAGAGTGGAAATTGTCGAACAGCGATCGAGTTTTGACCAAAATCCGCCGGAGTTTCTCGCGAAATATCAGCACGAACAAGATGATATGCAGCAGAAGTTGGTGGAAGCTCAGGAAAGGTTGAAATCGGTAACTATCGATCGAGAGTTGCGGGTAAAAATCTCCCAAGTTTGCGCTGAATTGGACGTAGACGGGCTGCGGGGCGATTTGGTGACGAATCGGGCTGCGAAAGCTTTCACGGCTTTGGAATGCCGCACGGAGGTCACGGTGGACGATATTCGCCGGGTGATGACTCTGTGTTTGCGGCACCGATTGCGGAAAGACCCGCTAGAATCAATAGATTCGGGGTATAAAGTGACTAAAGTGTTCGATCGGGTATTCGGCCTAGAAACAACTGAGGGGTAATGGGTAATTGGTAATTGGAAATGGGTAATTGGTGGTGATGAAACCTTCCCAAATTTTCATACCTAATTCCCCATTTCCAATTACTAATTCTGGCAATGGAAAAACGAATTTTAGGATTAGATCCGGGCTTAGCAAATCTTGGCTACGGGGCAATTAGTTGTCAAATTGTCCCCGGCAAACAAGATAAAAACAGCGTTTCCCTGATTGATTGCGGCGTCATACAAACAACGCCAAAACAGGAAATGGGACAGCGGTTGAAAACAATTTACGACGATTTGCACGAGGTAATTGAACAGATTAAACCCGATCTAGCAATTGCCGAAAAACTGTTCTTTTACAAGATGGGAAATACCATACTTGTAGCCCAAGCGCGGGGCGTTTTGACGCTAGTATTGGCGCAGCGTGGAGTGCCGCTGTTCGAGTTTACGCCGGCTCAAATTAAGCAAGCTTTGACAGGGCGCGGTAATGCGGATAAATCTGAAGTGCAAGAGGCGGTGGCGCGGGAGTTGGAGTTGGGTTACATTCCGAAACCGGACGATGCGGCGGATGCTTTGGCGGTGGCTTTGACTGGTTGGTACGATGATGATATTTGTCCGAAAAAAATACAGTTGGAAACAGGAAAAATTTGAGGCAATATCAAATCATCGGCAAATTAAGAACAAATCCGGGCAAGACATCTTCTCCCGATAAACTTACAGGAAATTGTACAATCTCTACTTCGCGAGAAGGGCGATAAATTTCTACTTGTTCGTCTTGAGGATTAATTAGCCAACCCAAACGCAAACCGCTGTTTAGATACTCCTGCATTTTTTCCTGAAGCGGCCGCAGCGGGTCTGTGCGCGATCGCAATTCTATGACAAAATCAGGACAAATTGGCGGAAACTTCTCCCTTTGTTCATCCGTTAAAGCAGACCATCTTTCCAAGCTAACCCAAGCCGCATCAGGGGATCTGTCTCCATTATTAGGCAAGCGAAAAATTGTGGATGAACTAAACACTCTCCCTAGCTGCGTTTGACGGTTCCACAAGCCCAACTCTGTAATTAAATAGGCTTCTCGATTGCCGCTGACTCCGCCTACTGGTGACATAATAATAATTTCTCCTTTCGCAGTCCGTTCAAATTGCCAATCTCGATTCATCTGGCATAAACGGTAAAACTGTTCGTCTGTTAGTTCGACAGTATCTAAGTTTAAAGTAACGGTCGTCATTTTATGATCTTTCCTCTCTTCTCCTCTCTTCAGTCTTGCGTTGCGCGGACGAAAGTTTGTGCGGTAGGGGCAATCCGTTGCCCTGATTCCAATCGCCGATTCATCTATTTTAGCGCCATTTTATTGAGAATCTTTGTTTTAATGAAAAATTAATCCTTATACAATTCCTAATTTTTTAAGTGCTATTGTCCGGTTTTTCGAGGCTAAGTGAAAATCTGGTTTGAATTTTAAGGCTTTGTCGTAGGAGGCGATCGCATCTTCAATCCTGCCTAAATCACCCAGTGCAACGCCCCGATTGAACCAGGCTTCGTGATCATCTGGTTTTAATTTTAAGGCTTTGTCGTAGGAGGCGATCTCATCTTCAAGCCTGCCTAAATTACCCAGTGCATTGCCCCGATTGAACCAAGCTTCGTCTTTATCTGGTTTGATTTCTAAGGCTTTGTCGAAGGAGGCGATCGCTTCTTCAAGCCTGCCTAACTTACGCAGTGCATTGCCCCGATTGTTCCAGGCTTCGTGTAAATCGGGTTTGAATTTTAAGGCTTTGTCGTAGGAGGCGATCGCTTCTTCAATCCTGCCTAAATCAACCAGTGCAACGCCCCGATAGAACCAGGCTTCGTGATAATCTGGTTTGAATTTTAAGGCTTTGTCGTAGGAGGCGATCGCTTCTTCAATCCTGCCTAAATCAACCAGTGCAACGCCCCGATAGAACCAGGCTTCGTGATAATCTGGTTTTAATTTTAAGGCTTTGTCGTAGGAGGCGATCGCTTCTTCAAGCCTGCCTAAATCAACCAGTGCAACGCCCCGATTGTACCAGGCTTCGTGATAATCTGGTTTTAATTCTAAGGCTTTGTCGTAGGAGGCGATCGCTTCTTCAAGCCTGCCTAAATCAACCAGTGCAACGCCCCGAATGCACCAGGCTGTGTGATAATCTGGTTTTAATTTTAAGGCTTTGTCCCAGGAGGCGATCGCTTCTTCAAGCCTGCCTAAATCAACCAGTGCAACGCCCCGAATGTTCCAGGCTTCGTGATAATCTGGTTTGATTTCTAAGGCTTTGTCGTAGGAGGCGATCGCTTCTTCAATCCTGCCTAAATCATCCAGTGCAACGCCCCGATCGAACCAGGCTTCGTGATCATCTGGTTTTAATTTTAAGGCTTTGTCGTAGGAGGCGTTCGCCTCTTTAAATCTGCCTAAATTATCCAGTGCAACGCCCCGATTGAACCAGGCTGCGTGATAATCTGGTTTGAATTCTAAGGCTTTGTCGTAGGAGGCGATCGCATCTTCAACTCTGCCTAAATCATTCAGTGCATGGCCCCGATTGTACCAGGCAACGTGAAAATCTGGTTTGATTTCTAAGGCTTTGTCGTAGGAGGCGATCACCTCTTCAAATCTGCCTAAATTATGCAGTGCAAGGCCCCGATTGTTCCAGGCTTCGTGAAAATCTGGTTTGATTCCTAAGGCTTTGTCGTAGGAAGCGATCGCCTCTTCTAATCTTTCTAACTTACCCAGTGCAACGCCCCGATTGTACCAGGCTTCGTGTTTATTAGGTTTGAATTCTAAGGCTTGGTCGAAGGAGGTGATCGCGCCTTCAAAATCCCCATTCTGGCATTGCACTATACCCCGATCGCACCAAGCCTCAGCCTCTCGATCGCCAACCTCATACCCGTCAACCGAAGCTAGCGAAAACTCAACCAAAATCTCCCTACCAACATTCCCCGCGCACTCTCCCAATTCCCCACCCGCAACCCTACCCAACAACTCCAACCTGCGCGCCAATTCCTGAAGCGATACCACCGCATCCGCAGACGCTGTACTCCCCTGCGCGTCCTCCAACAATCGAGCCTCAAACCTCCGCAACCAAGCCGCCAAATCACCATCTTTAATGCGTTTTGCGAGTAAGAATTCCGCAACATCCCCTCTTCCCCAGCCCTCATTCACCCCTTCGAGAAGTTCCATGAACTTCGCCTCGTATTCCGCATCAGTCAAAGTTGGAGGAACCCCCCTCAGTCCCCCCTTAGTAAGGGGGGAAGCAAGATTTGTTTCCTCTTGTTCCCCCCCCTTACCAAGGGGGGGCCAGGGGGGGTTAAAATCCTGGGAAAAAGTGCGGAACACCCGCTGAATTAATTGTTTGAGGAATCGCCATATTTTATCCAACATTGGGGAGATTTTGAGGCGGTTGGTTTTTTTGATTGTAGCAACAATTGCCGGGATTCGTGGTCAGTCCGATAGTCCGCCAGAGGTTGAAAAGGCGATTCGGATTTGTCGTTAGTCCCATACTCCGCCAGGGGTTGAAACCCCTGTCTCATAGCGCAAGTCCTCTGAAAGAGGACTGAAGATGTGCACAATGTTAATTAAGGGTGACATTTTGAAAATTGTTAATTACCATTGAAATTCTTCTCATCAGTCCTCTGAAGAGGACTTCAGCTATGAGACGGGGATTTCAACCCTCGTCGGACTTCGCAACATCGCAATCTAACATTTTGAACATGATTAATTAGTCTTTAAATCCTTCTCATCAGTCCTCTTGAGAGGACTTCAGCTATGAGACGGGGGTTGACACCCTCGTCGGACTCCGCTATGAGACGGGGGTTGAAACCACATTGAACTATTGCACCAGTGATAAAATTCAAACAATTAATCCCAACCTCAAAAAAAATGCTATAATATCAACTTTAATTGCTAAACTTATCCCGCCAACAGAGAACCCAGGAAAATAATATGGTGATTATTACCTCACAACAAATTGCCCAATTTCGCTCGCAATTAGCCGAATATCCCGAAGCCCTAAAAGCCCTAGACGCCATCGAAGATTGCGAAGGTAACATCGAAGATGCAGCGATATCTCTAGCAATTCAAGCCGGACAAGAACCGAATATATCAGAAAATTGGTTAGACGGATTGGCAAAAAGATGCCGCGTTGCTATCTGCAAATCAGAGGTTAAAGAAGAGTTAACAAACGGAGAATTGAATGCTGCATTTAGAGATTTAGTCGCAGCAAAAATTTGCCCTGATATTTTGGTGACTTCGGTGATTATTTATGTATTTAAAACTGGGGTGAATGATTTTTGCGAGCCTCTCGAATATAAACTGTAAAACCATCGCTGCATTTAAAAATTAGGTGAAGCAAAGCTATCCCCAAGGGTAGGGAATCGCCCTCATTTCTCAAAACATGATACAACGAGGCGATCGCACTTTTTCTCTACCCCTTAGCACTACTGTACCCAGCGGGCCTCAAATCCGGCGACAAACCCAAAGATTTCCCCAGCAAACGAGCAAGTTGCACTAAAAAATTAGCAGTATCTTCGTCACCTTCGCGCGCCATTGAAGCCGATATCTGGATTAGCATTTGCACAAATCCCGCATCAATTAAATCGGAACGCGAACTCAAAACCTCTGGCTCTTGGCCGTTGGGACAGGTAAGCACTCGCTCGATTAAGTTCAAATAAGCCTCTTGGCGTTCTGGATTCATTTTGGCAGAAGCTCTACAGTAAATAATTTATTATTACGTTTAACTCAGTCCTGTCAATCAGGCGATCGAATAAGCGATCCCCGTTTTTACTCTAGAAACTCCATTCAGTCAGGAATAGACAGAAGCTTAAAGAAAATCTTAAGTTTCTCCATGCTAGTTTAGTGGAGGTAAGCTGCCCCGATGCGCCCCCTAAAATTCAAGCTAAGCTGCGCCAATAATAACCCTAAGATTCAAGGGAATTAAGAATATACAAAATGAAAATAGGAATATTTTTAGGAAATCTAGGAAACCCCGCCATCTACTATCCCAAACTTGCCACAATTACCGGCGGAGTCGCGGCGAGTATTTTTCTTTGCCAATTATTGCAATGGCAATCGCAAAATTCCAACTCCGGCGAATGGGTAAAAACCAACAGCAGCGAAATTGAAAAAGCCACCGGTTTGAATCACGAAGAACAAGAACTCGCGAGACGCCTGCTCAAAGTGCGATCGCTCCTGAAAGAAAAATTAACAAATCCCAACACGGACACCCTAGAACTCTGGGCGGACATTGACGCTTTCGAGGAAAAACTCAATAACTTTTGGACACCGAATCCGCCAGATATTATAACACCGATAAGCTGCGAAAACAACAATCACCCTGTAGAACTTTTCCGCGAAACATCACCCCCAAATCATGTAGTTAAAACCGACAAATATTTCGGGCAACCCCGCCAGCAAATAGCCGTTGCTGTCTCCCCGAATTACCGATTTAGCGGCCCTTGGAATTCCCAAGAACAACTGCACAACTTTCAGCGAGCTTTAGAAGCATATGCTCAAGAGCGCAACTTAGGATTTGGCAATCCTTCTGGATGGGCATTTAAAATTATTGACAGCATGACAAAAGGCTTAACCTCGACTTTTTGGGATGAATTTATCGCCGGAATTCCTTTAGGAGAAAGTCAGAAAGTTAAGCGAGATTGGGAAATCGAGCCGGAAATGCCTTATCCTGCCTTTGAAGAAGAGCGAATTCAGTATTACGTGCACAAAGGCGAACCGCTAGAAGCAGCAGTATCTAAAGCCCGTGCTGATTTGAGAAACCCGGTTTTGGGCAAAGATTTGTGGGAGGGATTTTTGCGAAAGTGCGATCGCATTGCTGATGATGCACTCAAAGCCAAAAACCAGGGCGTTGACACACCATATCTGCCCTCTTCCTTCAACGAAAAACCTCCAATCACCAAGGATAGCGTAATGCGGAAATTAGAGGCGATCGCACCTCAATTTGCCTTAAATCAATCCACATCTGAAATAGTTCCTGAACCGCCAAACATCGAACTAAAAGAGCCACCAACCGCCACCGAAATCCCCAGTATTTCCTCTTTGCAAAAAGCTTACAAAACTCCTCTCGGCCGAAGTATAGTTGAAAAACAAATCGCTGCAAACCCCGACTGGGGTTACGAAATACTTGACGGCGAAATAGTCGAATCTATCCCTTTTTAATGAGGCTGATATGAAACGAATTAGCGATATCAATCCGCTGGGAGAAGAGCGACCAAATCCTTCTGAGGAAGAGAGAGAAAAACTGCGGGGGGAAAGGTTGCAGCGAGAAAGAGATGAAGCATATCAAATGTTAGTTGAACTCTGCAATTTGGGCGAATATGACATGGCCGAGCAGTTGGCAAATCGACATTTTAATTGGGGTTATGAAATAGTTGATGGGATTGTGATGGAAAGGATAGATTAGGTTTGTTGTCACCAGACGATTGAAATCGCGTCTACTTTCATGGGCAGGCAAGAGGCCCACTCCCCAAGAAACTTGATATGTTGTGGAACAGGCATCTTGCCTGTTCCTAAGAATATGGGCCGACTCTCCAGCCTACCCCACAAGAAACTTGATATGTTGTGGAACAGGCATCTTGCCTGTTCCTAAGAATGGTGTAAGTGGACTACCGCAATGTCTATGTTAGAATTTTAACTAAAACTTTAATAACTATTAAAATATGAAGACAACTATTAATGACAAAAACCTAACGTTAGCAGAAGTACACCGTCTGTTCGGCTTTCAAAAACAGTACACTAACTCCTTTACCTCTGTGTTATCCCTTGAAGATATCACAGAACACGAACAGCAGGAACTTATACAAATCAGAGATGACTTCGATGACTACATTTCAACGGATCGAGTTTCTGAAGGATTGGTAAAAGCTCTGACTACCTTTCCCTTAATGCGATTGGCTGGCTTCTACCGCCACCCGATCAAAATTAGTTTAGAACAAGACATAGCCGAAATTAGCATTGAAGAGGAAGATACTATCATTAAAGGACGGTTTGATATCTTAGCTGTCAACAGGATAAAACCCATCAGAAGCGATACATATTTTTGGGTTTTGGTGATTGAAAGTAAAAATTCTGGAATTAACGCATTGATGGGTTTATCCCAATTGCTAACCTATGCTTATCAAAATTTAAAATATCAGGATACAATCTGGGGCTTGACAACAAACGGAATGCACTATCAGTTCGTCAATATTGTGGGGGGCAATAACCCAACCTATCAGTTAATGCCTTTGCTAAACCTGATGGAGTCCGACTCTTCAATTTTGTTGCTGCAAGTTTTAAAAGCCCTTTGCAAACTATAAAAAAAGAGGCAGAGAAAATTCCCCGCCTCCAATCTGCAATGACTGTTAACCTAAAAGTTAGATTAGCCAGCCAATACTTTTTAGTAGCCTCTGGTGTTAGGCTTGTGCACGATGAAGCTCAGCACTTGGCACTGCTTCACGTTGTCAAAACCCATGACGCGGATGTAGCAGCTAGGATTATCTTGACGGCAAGCTTGAACTTCTGTCATGATTTCTTGGACGCTGCGAGCACCAAACAAAGGCAGCTTCCACAGAGTCCAGTAGCGCATTTCAGCGGCAGAGGTTTCGTTGAATTCTACGCCGGGAATGTAGCCTTGATCCAGGATGTACTGGAGTTGCTTGGCAATTTGCGCGTCTGTCAGCGGGGGCAAATAGGACAGAGTTTCGTAACGACGCTCTTTAGGTAAAGTCTTCATTTTTTGTATCTCTAAGGTGTGTGTTCGATCGCACTTGTCGATCGATTAACTCGACAAATTATCCAGATTCGGTTCAGAATCTATTGATGTTTCAGGATTACTGCTAGGAACAGACCAATTAAGTTGCGTAGTTCGCTCTAAATGCTGGCGTCTGTGTTCCATATTCGCCTGTTGAATGCCAGTACAAACCATTTCTGGCAAAAATTCCGTCACATCGTGAGCCAGATACTCTCGCACAGTCATGATCCGAAATCCTAAATCTTGATTTTCCCTCAGCAACTCTTGAATGTATGCTTCTCCATCTTGGATTTTTGCCTTCGTGGAAAAGTCGTTCAACCAGATTGCCAAAGGAGGATTGGTTTCGCTCAACTGAGCGACCACCATCCGCACGGATTGATAGGTTAGGTAACTTGCCAGCACCTTAGCGGTGTCTTTCGCAACTTGTTTGAGATCCATTTTGACCCCAGCCCCCTCAAATTTTAGATTTTGGATTTTAGATTTTGGATGCAAACTTACTTGTAAATCTTCTTCAAAGATAAAGACTTCCTAGCAAGTTTGCGACCTAAAACCTAAAATCTCCAACCAAAAATCCTTAAAGGGTATCCATTGCCTCGAACTCAAACTTGATTTCTTTCCAGAGTTCGCAAGCAACAGCCAGTTCAGGAGACCATTTGCAAGCTTCGCGGATCACGTCGCCGCCTTCGCGCATCAAGTTGCGGCCTTCGTTACGAGCTTGGACGCAAGCTTCCAAAGCAACGCGGTTAGCAGTTGCACCAGGTGCATTACCCCAAGGGTGACCCAAGGTGCCGCCGCCGAACTGCAAGCAGGAGTCGTCGCCGAAGATTTCCACCAAAGCCGGCATGTGCCAGATGTGGATACCACCAGAAGCAACCGGCATGACACCGGGCATGGAGGCCCAATCTTGGGTGAAGTAAATACCGCGGCTGCGGTCTTCTTCGATGTGGTCTTCGCGCATCAAGTCTACGAAGCCCATCGTGATGCCTTTTTCGCCTTCTAGTTTACCCACAACTGTACCGGAGTGCAGGTGGTCGCCGCCGGACATCCGCAAGCACTTGGCAAGCACGCGGAAGTGGATACCGTGGTTTTTCTGACGGTCGATAACTGCGTGCATGGCGCGGTGGATGTGCAGCAAAATACCATTGCGGCGGCACCATTTAGCCAAGGTAGTGTTAGCAGTGAAACCACCTGTCAGGTAGTCGTGCATGATGATGGGGGTTTTGATTTCCTTAGCGAACTCAGCCCGCTCCATCATTTCTTCGCAGGTAGGGGCAGTTACGTTGAGGTAGTGACCCTTGACTTCGCCGGTTTCTGCTTGAGCTTTTTCAATAGCTTCTTGAACGAACAGGAAGCGATCGCGCCAGCGCATGAACGGTTGCGAGTTGATGTTTTCGTCGTCTTTGGTGAAGTCCAAACCGCCGCGCAGAACTTCGTAAACGGCACGGCCGTAGTTCTTAGCAGACAGACCCAATTTGGGTTTAATTGTACAGCCCAGCAAAGGACGACCGTACTTGTTCAATTTGTCCCGCTCAACGGTAATACCGTGAGGAGGGCCTTGGAAGGTTTTCAAGTAAGCAATGGGAATCCGCAAGTCTTCCAACCGCAGAGCGCGCAGAGCTTTGAAACCGAACACGTTACCGACCAAAGAGGTCAGCAAGTTGGTGACGGAACCTTCTTCAAACAAATCCAAAGGATAAGCAATGAAGCAGATGTACTGGTTGTCTTCACCGGGAACTGGCTCGATGTCGTAGCAGCGACCTTTGTAGCGGTCGAGGTCGGTCAGGAGGTCAGTCCACACAGTTGTCCATGTACCTGTGGAAGATTCAGCAGCTACAGCAGCGCCTGCTTCTTCAGGGGGTACTCCCGGCTGCGGTGTTACCCGGAAAGCCGCCAAAACATCTGTATCCTTTGGGGTGTAGTCCGGCGTGTAATACGTTAGTTTATAGTCTTGAACTCCGGCTTTATACCCAGCCTTTGATTGAGTTTGGGTTTGCGCGTAAGCCATATCTCGCTTCCTAGTATTCGCTTAATTTTTTTGCCCGATCGCAGGCTGTTAAAAATATATCAATAAAATGGCGATCTCAAATTTTAATATTCTTTTAATCATCATAAGTATTATTTATTTTCCTTTACATTAGGCAAATATTTGTAACATATCTTATGAAAAGCGAGCGGCGAAGGATGCAGGAGGAAAGGCTGGGGATCGCAGAGCGGCGAGGAATTTCGCTCGATCGAAAGATATGGTGCAGCGAGCCGAACAGCGGATCAATACGGTTTATGTAAAGAATTTAATACTTAAAAATCAGAATTGGTAAGGGGTAATCGGTTCGGGCTAAGTAGTTAGAAATACCTAAAGTTGTGGATTGCTGTTGAGATCGATCTCAACAGCAATCCAGTATGCAATCTAAAATCCAAAATCCAAAATCTAAAATCTAAAATCCCGTGACTTCCAGACCGTCAACTCAAAAATCGACAGCATACCACATAATATGGACAGGACTTGTGCAGCAAGAGCAAGCTCGTTTCTCAAACCAAATCCGTCGTTACAGCCATTTAACCTCGCTGAAAACCGGGTTTCTGCGTTAGCTGCGCGTAAGTCTACTATGGATACTTAGCCCCATTTTTACTCTGGTTGTGCCTCACCCCCCTTCAAAAGCCGTTCACTGCATCAATCCAGATTGCCCAAGGCCCTACCCTCAGACTTGGGGCAACAATTTTTGTCATAGTTGCGGGGCTCCGCTGCGACTAAAAAATCGCTACGTGCCTGTAGAAAGCCTCGGTTCCGGGGGTTTTGCAGCAATTTTCACAGTCTGGGACACAGAAACTCAAACCGAGCGCGTCCTGAAAGTGTTGCTCGAAACTTCCGCGAAAGCGCTGAAACTGTTCGAGCAAGAAGCTTGGGTTTTGGCACGTTTGCGGCACCCGGGCGTCCCGAGAGTCGAGCCTGACGGTTATTTTCATGTCCAAACGCAAAATTTTGCAGGCGGGGATGAAAACCCTGCGGCGAAGCGGCTGCCTTGTTTGGTAATGGAAAAGATTCACGGCAAAACTTTAGAAGAGGTTCTCGACGAGCACCCTCAGGGATGTCCGCAGGAATGGGTGTTTAGTTGGCTGAGTCAAGCTGTGGAAATTTTAGAGGAGTTGCACAGGTGTCAGATTATTCACCGCGACATTAAACCCTCAAATTTGATGCTGCGAGACCCGGAATCGCCCCAAGTTTTGCTAAGCAAGGGTTTAGGCGGACTGCAATTGGTGACGATCGACTTTGGGGGAGTTAAACAGATGGGCGGTGTCGAACCGGTGGGGAAAGATTCTCCGAGTTCGACGCGGTTGATTTCGCCCGGGTACAGTCCACCGGAACAAATTGTGGGCGGCGGTGTGGTGCCGGCGACGGATTTTTATGCGCTGGGGCGGACTTGTATTCATTTGCTGACGGGGAAGTATCCGGCGGAAATTGAAGATCCGATGACGGGAGAGTTGCGGTGGCGCCACATTGTATCTGTGAGTCCGCCTTTGGCTAATTTGTTGGACGATATGGTGCGATCGAATGTGCGGGAACGTCCGGCTTCTGCTGGGGATGTTCGGGCGCGTTTGCAGGAGATTTATGCTAGGAGTAAGGGCAAAATCGCGATCGCCCCAATGGGTCAAGCTATTGTAGAATTCTGTCGGCAAGTAGTGGTGACGGGGGCGCAAAAAACGGGAAGTTTGATGGTTGTGCTGTTCGGGGCGATCGCCCAAATCGTGGTAGCTTCTCTGGATACTGGCTGGGAAATGGTGCTGGGTGGCGTTGGTGGAAGTGCGGGGGCGATCGGCGGTTTGGTTTTGGGCTATGCTTCGCCTATAGGCCAGGAAATTGCCAGTTTTCTGAATCAAGGTTTGCAGCAATTAATTCCTAACATCACTTTCGCTGTCGGGCCGGAAGTGCTGCTGTTTGGGTTTGCGGGGTTCGGAACTGCGATCGGTTTGACGGATGCGGGGAGTTTTCGCCAGCAAAAACAGTATTGGCTGTCTGGATTGATGGGAACTCAGGGCTATTTGTTGGCAGGTTTGTGCTGGATGGAAGCAACAGCTTCTAGTGGTGTGCAGGGGGTTATTTTGGGAGCTTTTGCGATCGCCTCTTTGACTGTGGGAATGGGTTTGCGGAGCCATCAATTAGTTCACGCTTTGGTAGTGGCTGTTTTCTCTACGGGAATATTTCTGTTGCTGAATGCTTGGAACATTTTTCCGGGTAGTTTCTTTGGGATTTTGTCACTGTCTAACGTTACCTTCGGCTGGCTGCAAGTTTGGGGTTCAATTGTGTTCTTTGGTTTGTTGGGAAGTGCGATCGGGCTTTGTTTGGGAGTAAGTCATTATTTAGTTGTGCCTTTGTTGCGGTGGTTGGGTTGGAAGTAGGAATTAATTAATTAAACATTAAACATTTCACCTCAAATTCAGAGTCCCCTAAATCTCCCTTAAAAAGACCGACTTTGAGTAATCTTGTCCCCCTCTTGTTAAGAGGGGCTAGGGCGATTCTCCGGCGTTAAAAACTCTTGTGGGGTGGGCCCCAAAGCCGAATCAAAAATCTACTATAGCAATCCTAAATGAATCGTAAAAAGATGTAGGGGTAGTGCCTTTCTTTGCCTACCCCGGCTTCATGGGGCAACCACGGGGGGTTTGCCCCTACAATAATTACACAAATGATTTAGGATTGCTATATTTAGATGCTAGACAGCTTATAATCATGAAGAACATTAAATAATAGCCTCAGAGTGCCATGTCCAAAATATTACTAGAATCCTTTCGGACAGCCTATGCAAATATGGAGTTATCGCCGCTGATTACTCCGAAAGAAGTGGAGAACTTCCGAGTAGAATACGGGACAGAAGTGCTTGAAGAATTAGAGCAATTAGTCGAAGATGACCCTTCCGGTAGCGGTAAAATTATTTTTACAGGACATCGCGGCTGCGGTAAGTCTACACTGTTGGCTGAGTTTTGCCGCCAGATGGACGATCGCTATTTTACAGTCTTTTTCTCGATTTCCGACTTGATCGAAATGTCGGATGTTAATCATATTAATATTTTGTTTGCGATCGCAGTTCAGTTGATGGATGCAGCCGAAAAACAGCAAATTCCCATCAAACAATCAATTAAAGAATCATTTTATAACTGGTTTGCCACTAAAACTAAAACAAAAATTGACGAATTGGGCGCCAGCGGATCGGTGGGTTTTAACTTGTTTAAGATGATTCAAGGCAAGTTAAAAGCTGATGCGACGATTCGCGAGGAAATCAAACAAGAGTTTATTCGCAAAGTTTCGGATTTGGTTGCAACAATTAACGAGATTGCTGCGGTAGTTCGAGAAGGCGCGAAAAAAGACATAATCGTGGTAATCGATGACTTGGATAAGTTGGATTTAGGTGTAGTTCGCCAAGTTTATCAAGAACATATTAAAGCGCTTTTTTTGCCAAATTTTAGGATAATTTTAACAACTCCTATTTCCGCGTTGCGAGATGTCTCTTTGGCCGCTACCGTGGAAACGGAAACTAACAATCAAGTCGTGTTTATGCCAGTAACTAAGCTGTTTAAACGCGGGGAAAGCCGGAATGCTGATGCTGTTGCAATGGCGGAACCGGCGGCGAGATTGAAAGAGGTTTTAGCTAAACGCTTGGGAAGCGAATTGATCGAACCGGAAACACTCGATCGCGTTGTCGCATACAGCGGTGGAGTATTGCGAGAATTGATTAGAATTGCTAATGAATGCTGCCGCATTTGTTTGCGGTTGGTGCGACGGAATCCAGAAGCTGCGATTAAAATTAATGCTGAGGTGTTTGAGGAAGCGATTAATAAATTGCGGATCGATTTTGATACCCGTTTAGGAACAACTGATTATGAGATGTTGATAGCAACTTATAGAGATTTTAAACCTGCCGACCCGAAAGCACAAGGGTTTTTGGACTTGCTGCATGGGTTATATGTTTTGGAATATCGCAATGCTGTTTTGTGGTACGACATTCACCCGATCGTGCTAGAATTGTTAAAGCAGCGAGATGATTTTCCGCTTGAATAATTTCTTTTCTACTCAACAATTAAACTCGGCGGTTGAAACCGCTAGCAACGCGATCGCACAAACTTTCGTCCCAGCAAAGGGAGACTAAGGTAATGTCTGAGTCCAAAGTCGATCCCCCCTAACCCCCCTTCTTAAGGGGGGGACAAGAGTATTCTCAAAGTCCCCCTTATTAAGGGGGGGACAAGAGTATTCTCAAAGTCCCCCTTATTAAGGGGGGGACAAGAGTGTTCTCAAAGTCCCCCTTATTAAGGGGGATTTAGGGGGATCGAGACTTCGATACAAATGACAATTAATTATGTCGAATCTCAACAGTCAAAACCAAGATAATTATGAAGATTTACTCGTGTCAATTGAAGCGGGTAAAGATATTCTCAACTTGCTAATCGCAGTTTGCGATGATAGCGACTGTCGCGATCGCCTGATTGCGGATTATGAAGCAGAACTCGAACCGGATATCCGCCGCTATCGCGTAGAATTGGCGAGGGGTGAACCGAGTTTGCGATCGGCGATCGCCAATTTAGTCGAACAAGAAGCATATTTGCAGCAGCGGGGAAAAGCCGTGATCACCGTGACGGGTGTGGAGAAACTGCGGTTTTTTAAACAACTTGGCGAAAGTCCATCGGAACAAGAACTGTTTTTTGGCTATTTGCAATGGACGCGGGAAGCCTTGCGGGAGTATCCGTTTTCGATTGTCTTGTGGGTGACGCGACAAATTGAAATTCTGATTAGTAATGAGTCTCCTGATTTTTGGAGTTGGCGGAAAGGTGTGTTTCGCTTTGATACTAAAAAAACTGTGGCTGTTCCCAAAACTGAATTTGAACCGTTTCGATCCCTAGTTGAAGAGGACGATCGCGAACCGCCGAGTTTGATTCCGCTGGAAGATTTGCAGGATTTAATCGCGCGAACCGAACAGAAAAAAGGACTCCAAGACCCCAGTTTGGCAAGTCTTTATGCGAGTATGGGGAAGATTTATTACAGAAGGATTAAGTCGGGAGAGTGCGAAAACTTTCAGCAAGAGTATGAATTGGCGATCGAGTATTTTAAAAAGGCGATCGCCCTTCAACAAGAGTTAGATGTGCAAGCATCATTATCAAGTAGTTTAAGTTACCTCGCCGGACTTTATTATTTCCAAGGAAGGTACTCGGAAGCAGAACCGCTGTACTCGCAAGTATTAGAAATATTCAGGGGAGCGCTCCCTGAAGACCATCCCAGTTTAGCCACTAGCCTCAACAATTTAGCTGAACTTTATCGTTCCCAAGGAAGGTACTTGGAAGCGGAACCGCTGTATTTGCAAGTATTAGAAATAGACAGGCGCTCGCTCCCTGAAAACCATCCCAGTTTAGCCACTCACCTCAATAATTTAGCCGGACTTTATTATTTACAAGGAAGGTACTCGGAAGCGGAACCGCTGTATTTACAAGCATTAGAAATAGACAGGCGCTCGCTCCCCGAAGACCATCCGGGTTTAGCCACTCAACTCAACAATTTAGCCGGACTTTATCGTTACCAAGGAAGGTACTCGGAAGCGGAAACGCTGTATTTACAAGCATTAGAAATAGACAGGCGCTCGCTCCCTGAAGACCATCCCAGTTTAGCCAGTGACCTCAACAATTTAGCCGGACTTTATCGTTCGCAAGGTCGGTACTCGGAAGCTGAACCGCTGTATTTGCAAGCATTAGAAATACACAGGCGCTCGCTGTCTGAAGACCATCCGAGCTTAGCCCACGATCTCAACAATTTAGCTGAACTTTATCGTTCGCAAGGTCGGTACTCAGAAGCTGAACCGCTGTATTTGCAAGCATTAGAAATACACAGGCGCTCGCTCCCTGAAGACCATCCCAGTTTAGCCACTCACCTCAACAATTTAGCCACACTTTATCGTTCGCAAGGTCGGTACTCGGAAGCTGAACCGCTGTATTTGCAAGCATTAGAAATACACAGACGCTCGCTCCCAGAAGATCATCCCAGTTTAGCCACTCACCTCAACAATTTAGCTGGACTTTATGAATCCCAAGGCCGCTACTCGGAAGCGGAACCGCTGTATTTGCAAGCATTAGAAATTTTTCGCAATAACTTGCCAGAAAACCACCCCGACATTCAGGTTGTGTGGGAAAATTATGTTGGGCTGTGGCGGGAAGCAATCAGTAAAGGACATGGGACATTTGAGCAATTGCAAAAACATCCTTTCGGGGAACAGTTATTAGCAGAAATTCAGGAATAAATAAAAATATCGCTCTTAGTTACAAATATTGTTAAAATGTACAATATACAGCATAAATTGTAGATTATTTAGTCGGTCGCTCGCAGCTTATACATAGTGCTGAGGCGCATCATTGCAGGCGTGCATTGAGTTTTTGCTGGTGCGTGAGGCGCTGAATCAAGTTGCTCGATTTGTGACAATTCTTAATCGCTGCGCCTCACCCAGCCTACAATATGGATTGTATATAATTTGTTATATTTGATATTATAAGTAATAGCAGGAGATAATATTATATTTTTGCACTAAAATGTCAGTCACTACTCATCAATTAATTCAGTGGAAACAACAAGGGCGGTCAATTGTTGCCCTGACAGCTTATGATTATGCGATCGCCCAACTCATCGATCAAGCCGGCGTAGATATCATCCTAGTCGGCGATTCCCTCGCCATGACAGTCTTAGGCTACGAGACAACCCTACCCATAACCCTCGATGAAATGCTGCACCACGCTAAAGCAGTGCGCCGTGGAGTTAAACAAGCATTAATTGTTGTCGATTTGCCGTTTTTGACTTACCAAGAAAGTCCCCAGCAAGCCATGCACTCGGCGGGGAGAGCTTTGAAAGAAACTGGCGCTCAAGCTGTAAAATTAGAAGGTGGATATCCAGCAATGGCTGCCACAGTTTCGCAGCTAACATCCGCCGGAATTCCGGTGATGGGACACGTCGGTTTAACTCCGCAGTCGGTACACCAACTCGGCTACAAAAAACAAGGAAAAACGGCCGAAGCAGCCGATCGCATCCTAGCAGAGTCGATCGCGCTTCAAGAAGCAGGTGCCTTTGCGATCGTCTTAGAACACATTCCCGCAGACTTAGCCGCTCAAATTACCCAAAAACTAACTATTCCCACCATTGGTATCGGCGCCGGGCCGCACTGCGACGGTCAAGTTTTAGTTACTTCCGATTTGTTGGGACTTTCCGAAAAACAGCCACCTTTTGCCAAAGCTTACGCCAATTTGCGAGAAACAATTACCCAAGCTGTCACAGATTATTCCCTCGAAGTTAGAGAAGGCAAATTTCCCGAATAGGTTCTTAGTGAGGGCTTGAGCCCTTAAAAAGGAGGACTAAAATCCTCACTACAAACCTAATTTACACTTTCGGCTGGCCCTCTTCCTCTTTATCCTTCTCAACAGCTTCATCGTCAGATTGACCAACCCCTTCCTTAAAACTCCGCAGCGTTTTGCCCAAAGCATTTCCTAACTCAGGAATCTTCTTGGGGCCGAAAATTAGAATAGCCACCACCGCAACAATGCCCATTTCAGGCAATCCCAGACCAAACATACAAAATCTCCTGTAAAACTTGCTCGATCGTAAGTCAATCTACTGATATTGTTAAAGTATCTACCTTTTTTCCTGCATCTTGCAACAGTAGAATCAAGTTTTATTAAGCTATCCCCCGATAAATAAGAATGTTAGAAATATCCCAGCCTTCTCTGCGCGACCAACAGCACCATCTCATCCGCGATTTAGCAGACCGGATGGAAGCAGTATGGCACCGCTATCTCGACCTCGAACCCTACCACCTGCCCGCTGAGTTGGGATACGTAGAAGGCCGCTTGGAAGGAGAAAAACTGATCATTGAAAACCGCTGCTATCAAACGCCCCAGTTCCGCAAAATACACCTCGAACTCGCTAAAGTCGGGCCGGTACTTGACATTCTGCACTGCGTGATGTTTCCGAGGCCGAATTACGCTTTGCCCATGTTCGGTACGGATATCGTAGCAGGCAAAGGTCAAGTTAGCGCCGCGATCGCAGACCTTTCTCCCCTCAATCCCGATCGAACTTTGTCGGAAACCTACCGAACCCAACTGAAAATTTTGCCGATAAAGCAATTTTCTTCTCCCCGCCAAATTCCCGAATGGGGGGATATTTTCTCAGAATTTTGTCTGTTTGTGCGGCCAGAGTCGATCGAAGAAGACAGTCGGTTTTTGGATATTGTTGAATCCTACGTTGAAATTCACTGCAAACAGGCAGTGGCTTCCGAACCAGTCTCTGCCGCCGAAGCATCGGAAATTCTCGACGCTCAAATTTACTACTGCACCCAGCAGCAGCAAAACGACAAAACCCGTCGCGTACTTGAAAAAGCTTTCGGCCAAGATTGGGCCGAACATTACATGACCGAGGTGCTTTTTGATATCCCTAAATAGCTGAAATTGGTTTACAATACTTCACAGTAGGTGAAAAAAACTTAATCAGGAAATCACCTACTTTATAAGTCATGGGAAAGGAATCACCGGTCAAGGATAAATCATTTTTAAAACCCCCAGGACCAGGAATCATCGGTTTAGCGATCGCCGCCACTGTCGTTACCACAGGAGTCGGTTTTTGGCAAGTATCTCAACTTAGAAAAGCCGAAGAGTTAAAGGCGGCTGCTGCTGCGGCGGCTGCAACTTCCGTCGCCACCCGCAACAGTGTTACCGCTTTGGGTAGGTTGACTCCGCAGGGGGAAGTTATCAAATTGTCCGCCCCTTCTGCGTCGGAGGGAGCAAGAATAGAACAGTTGCAGGTGGAAGAGGGCGATCGAGTCACTCAAGGACAAATCATAGCAGTTCTTGATACGCGCGATCGGCTCCAAGCAATCCTCCAACAAGCCGACAAAGAAGTCAAAGTCAAACAAGCAGAATTAGCGAAAATTCAAGCAGGCGCAAAAACAGGCGTTGTCGGCGCTCAAAAAGCAGAAGTTGCCAAGTTTGAAGCACAAGTGCAAAGAGAAACCGAAGGCGAAGTAGCGAATGTCGCCCGCTTAGAAGCTCAACTGCGAAGAGAAACCGAAGCCGAACAAGCAAACGTCGCCAAATTCGAGGCACAACTCCAAAGAGAAACCGAAGCCGAACAAGCTAATCTTGCCAAATTTGAGGCACAACTCCAAAGAGAAACAGAGGTGCAGCAATCCAAATTGGCTAGGCTAGAAGCTCAATTGCGCGGCGAAATTGCCTCTCAAAACGCTACAGTCGATCGGCTAAAAGCCGAATTGACAAACGCCGAAGCCGAGGAAAAACGCAACAAAGAACTCTCCGAAACAGGCGCAATTTCTGCTTCCGCCTACGACACCAAACGCTTAGCAGTAGAGACGGCTCGCCAGAGAGTCAGAGAAGCTCAAGCTGTATTAGAAAAAACAGTGCAAACACTGCAAGAGCAAATAGTCGAAACTCAAGCAACAATCAAACAAACAGTAGAAACAGGCAAGCAGGAAATCAATCAATCCCGAGCCAATCTCAGACGCAAGTTAGAAACAGGCAGGCAGGAAATTAACCAAGCTAGAGCCACCTTAAATCAAAAGATAGAAACTGGTAGAGAACAAATCAATCAAGCCGAAGCAATGCTCAAACAAAAAGCAGAAACCGGCCAAGAACAAATCAATCAATCCAAAGCAAATCTCGACCAGATTGCCGAAGTCCGTCCCGAAGACGTGCAAGCTGCCCAAGCCGCAATTGAAAGTGCGATCGCCACAAAACAAAAAGCTCAAGTAGACTTAAACTTAAGCTACGTCAAAGCACCCGTATCCGGCTACATCCTCAAAGTTCACAGCCGACAAGGAGAAGGTGTCAACACTCAAGACGGCATCGTAGAACTAGGCGGCACCGATCAAATGTACGCCGTAGCAGAAGTTTACGAAACCGACATTGCCAAAGTGCGAAACGGCCAGCGCGCAACAGTCACCAGCCCGGTTTTTGCAGGCACTTTGGAAGGAACAGTCACTCGCATCGGCAAACAAATCGGTAAAAAAGATGTCCTCAATACGGACCCCGCAGCCGACACCGACGCGAGAGTTATCGAAGTAAGAATTCGCCTCGATCCGGAATCGAGCAAGAAAGTTGCAACCCTAACAAACTTGCAGGTTGAAGTTAAAATAAATATCTAAATTTTACGTTAACAAGACTTACGCATGGGGAATCAAGAAACCGGGTTTTTTACAGAGATTAAGGGTGTGAATCAAATATAAGGGTAAAAAATCCGGTTTTTCAACACCCCTGCTTAAGTCCTAAAATTATTCAATCCAAAATCCAAAATCTAAAATCTAAAATCTAAAATCTAAAATCTAAAATTGATTGACTGTTATGGCAAAAATACCGCTAGCTTGGGCACAATTAACGCGCGAAAAAATGCGTTTAGTAATCGCGATAGCCGGCATAGGATTTGCCGACTTGCTGATGTTTATCCAGTTCGGATTTAGAGACGCGCTATTTGAAAGTTCCACCACCTTTCACTCCCAATTAAAAGGGGATATTTTTATCACCAGCACGCAATCTACGGCTTTAATAGCCATGAAAAGCTTTCCCCAACGGCGTTTGTATCAAGCTTTGAGTTTTAATGGCGTTACAGGAATTAGCCCGGTATATTTAGGCTTTGGGTTGTGGAAAAATCCCGCACCAGACAAAAACAATACCCGCCAACTGATGGTAATCGGTTTTGACCCCGCTCATCCCATCTTTGAGATGCCGGAAGTCAAAAATAATTTGGACAAAATCAAAATTTCAGATGTCGTTTTATTCGATCGAGCTTCCCGCCCGGAGTTTGGGCCAGTAGCAGAATATTTCAACCAGGGAAAGCCTGTGGAAACTGAAATAGATAACCGTCGCGTTACTGTAGAGGGGTTATTTACTTTAGGAGCATCTTTCGGTGCTGATGGCAATATTATTACCAGCGATGTGAACTTTATGCGGATTTTTCATAGTAGAAGAAGTAAAGGTTTAATTGATGTCGGAATTGTTCACTTGCAGCCGGGAACTGATGTCAAGGCAGTTATTGAAAAAATGAGGGCAACTTTACCGCAAGACGTGACAATTGCTTCTAAAGAAGAGTTTATAGCTTTTGAGAGAAAATATTGGGAGGAAAGCACGGCGATCGGATTTATTTTTACTCTCGGCGCGGCTATGGGATTTATCGTCGGGATCGTGATTGTCTATCAAATTCTCTATACTGATGTTAATGACCATTTGCCAGAATACGCTACGTTAAAGGCGATGGGATATAAAGACGGTTACTTTTTGAGTGTGGTTTTTCAAGAGGCTTTAATTTTGGCAATCCTTGGCTATTTGCCAGGACTTGGGATTTCTGTGGTGTTGTACAATTTAGCTAGAACTGCTACGACTTTGCCGCTGTACATGACTTTGACAAAAGTTATAACTGTTTTTGCAATGACAACGATCATGTGTTCTGTGTCGGGGGCGATCGCAGTTAGGAAGTTGCAGGCGGCTGACCCAGCGGATATTTTTTAAAGAAGGAAGAAGGAAGAAGAAAGAAGGAAGAAGAAAGAAAGAAGGAAGCAGGAAATACAAATTACCAATTACGAATTAATAGCTACAAATAACTATGAATACTTTACCAGTTGTCTCAATTAAAAATCTCAATCATTCCTTCGGCGAAGGACAACTTCGCAAACAGACATTATTTGACATCAACCTCGAAATTTATCCGGGCGAAATCGTGCTGATGACTGGGCCTTCTGGGTCGGGTAAAACAACATTGTTGACCTTGATTGGAGCTTTGCGATCGATCCAAGAAGGTAGTCTGAAAATTCTTGACCAAGAATTGCGGGGAACCGCGAAAAATAAATTAGTTAAAGTCCGCCGCGACATCGGCTATATTTTCCAAGGTCACAATTTGCTCAAATGCTTGACAGCTAGGCAAAACGTGCAAATGTCTTTAGAACTGCACAGCCATCTTTCTCGCCAAGAAACTAATGATAAAATAGAAGGAATGCTGGAAGCTGTGGGGTTGGGAGACAGAATAGATTATTACCCCGACAGTCTTTCTGGCGGACAGAAACAAAGAGTTGCGATCGCCCGGGCGTTAGTCAGCCAGCCGAAATTAGTATTAGCAGACGAACCCACAGCAGCACTAGACAGTAAATCAGGTCGAGATGTGGTAGAAATTATGCGAGGTTTGGCAAAAGAACAGCACTGCACTATTTTGCTTGTCACCCACGACAACCGCATTTTAGACATAGCCGATCGCATTATTCACATGGAAGACGGCTACCTCGCACAAGACACATCAACCAGGGTGGCAACCAGCGTTCTTTCGGGAAAATAATATTAACCCACCTACACTTATTTCCGAGAAACGGGACGCTTTCCTCCTACCTTAGCAGGACTTTTTGTCCCACCTTTGGCTGGACTTTTAGAACTACTTTTGCTACTTTTTTGACCCTTAGCTCCTACCAATTGGCCCTCAGTGGCATTTGCAGGTCTGCCGGCAGGCGTTCTCGTAGTCCTAAAGGTAACATTCACCCCTTCATTCGACTGTTCCAGCACCAACATCGGCGTCGGCTTGGCTTTTTGATCCCACTCAATATGAACGATGCGACCTTGAATTGTGGGCTGCCAACTGTCGTGGTCGTCTGAAGGACTCAGATAAGTTTCCAAACAGTCAATAATTTGATTAATTGTCGCTGATGTTGCCTGAGTCGGCAGTTTCATCAACTTAATTTGAATCCGAAACAGCACGCGTTTTTCTATTTTTATTGCCGGATCGCCAGTTTCGTATTCGATATCAAACATCGAATCCACTTGCCTGCCGCTGCCCGCATTCCCATTTTTATCTCCCACTGCCCCCTGAGTCGGACGCAGGGCAATACTAATTTTTTCTTTAACTTTTACCTTGATTTGGTTGACAATGGCAAAGTGAAATACTTCTTCCGCCATCCGCATTCTCAGGTAGTCTAAATTAAAGTCTCGCGAGTGGATAAGGTCGGGATTCTTTTCCATCTTTAACATGGTTTCCAGAGCCATTTTGTATTTTTTCTGGAGTTCTCGATTTCTAAACTCCTCAAATTTGAGCTTTTTGCTCAAATCGTCGAGTTTTAGCTTGGTAAACACTGCTAAACCGATAAGCAATAATAACAGTAATCCCGACGCTCCCATGAAGAGTTGGTCTGAGGACGGATCTCCGGGTTTAGCCTGTTTAGGTTTGGGAGAGGCTACTGCCAACCTTGGTTCTACAAGGATTATTTGGGTTGACATGGGCTTTTAAAGGGTAAAATTTGACGCTAGATTTATACAAAACTCCAGAGTAGAGCTGGTAGTGCAACTGGATCAACCAACATTGACATCATTCCACCATCATCTTGGTACAACTGGATTTCTGCAACTGGAGCACGCACCCTCTAATTAATACTTTATCTTTAACTGCAAGCAGGTTTCCGAAATATCGGAAAATCGCGCGCTGGCACTGGCAAATAGAAATGGTGAATTGTCTGTAATATATTATACCAATATATCTAAAAAAAATGTTTGTTCGGCGGTCTCCGTTTCTAGAAAAATAAAAAGAAATACACATAAATTAATAGTAACTCTGGGAGCCAGCAGCGGAAAACATCAAGGAGAACAGCCGACGATCGCCCGGACGATCGAGGGGCGGACGTTGGGAGAGTGCTAATTCCTACTGTTGGCTGACTCCCGCCGTGCAAGCCCACCGGGCGGCTTGCTGTGAGAGTCGGGCTATGGTGCGATCGAACAACGTCTCCTTAGCTAAGATTACAGCTAATACCACCAATATTCGATCGTGACCTACGAACCCCTGCACCACAAATATCGCCCTCAGACATTTGCCGAATTAGTCGGTCAAGAGGCGATCGCCCAAACCCTCACCAGCGCCATCCTACAAGAGCGCATAGCACCAGCATATCTATTCACCGGCCCCAGAGGCACCGGTAAAACCTCTAGTGCCAGAATTTTCGCCAAATCCCTTAACTGTATTTCTACGGTTGCCCCCACCCCCACACCCTGTGGCAAATGCAACGTTTGCCAAGAAATTGCCCGAGGTTCCACACTAGATGTCATCGAAATTGACGCCGCCAGCAACACCGGAGTAGATAACATTCGGGATTTGATCGAACGAGCTCAATTTGCTCCCGTACAGTGCCGCTATAAAGTATATGTAATAGACGAGTGTTTGACCGGTGATTCTCAGGTAAAAACTAGCGAAGGTCTGATGCGGATCGACAATCGCAACATCAAAGGAAAACAAGTTCTCAGCTATAACGAAACTTCAGAAGTTTGGGAATTTAAAAAAGTTTTGAGGTGGTTAGACCGAGGGGAGAAACAAACACTGGTGATTAAAACCGCCAACCGAGAAATCAGATGTACGGGCAATCATCCAATCAGGACAGAACAGGGATGGATACGAGCAAAAGACGTAAAAGAAGGAGTGAAGATACTATCCCCTGTGAATGTGGGTGCGGCACCCTCATTCACAAAATTGGAACAGATGGACGCTTGCGGAGATTTGCCAGAGGACATCAATTTTACGGGAATACCTACGGACAAAAATCCTACGACTTTGCCTCTATTCTCGAACAGGCTCAAGCCCTCCGACCTCTCTGTGCGTGTGGCTGTGGAGAACAACTCGAAATACCAGACTTTTTACAAAAAAAAGGCAAAGGGATTAAGAGTATTCAGTCTCATTGGCAGCGACATCCGTATAAAAAAGGACATGGACTTTGGGATGCAAGAACGGAAAAGTTCTTGGCAAATGCCGAAGTTTTGCAACCAGAAACACTCGGACTCATCTACGGAACATTGCTTGGAGACGGTTTTATCACCTACCCAAATAAATATAGCCGATTTCCAAGATTGGGCTGGACACACGGAGAAAAGCAGCGGGAATGGTTGGAATACAAAGCTTCTTGCCTTTCGACACTGCGACCAAAGTTACGAGTTACACCTAACCGAGGATACGGAAATACATCAGTCTGTTGCAACACAGTCTGCCATCCCCAACTTAGAGATGTCTTTGACGCTGTTAAACCCAACGGAAACGGAAAATACGTCACAATGGATTGGCTCGATCGCGTCACTCCAGAAGGGCTTGCTTGGTGGTACATGGATGATGGCTCGCTCAGCATTTCCCCAGAAGGAAGCCCAAGTATCCAACTTCATACAGAAGGATATTCTAGGGCAGAAAATCAACTCCTTGCCAATTGGCTTACAGGTTTGGGATACCCAACAACAACTAAATTTTACAGAAGGTCTAACACCTGTAAAACCTACGACTACATACACATGGGTGCTGAAACCAGTAGAAAATGGGTATCAGACTTTAAAAAGTATTCAATCCCTTCAATGGATTACAAGTTTGGAGACAGTCGAATCTGTAAAAGTCGCTGGAGTCGAGAAAGTTTATGATATTGAAGTAGAAGACAACCACAATTTTGTCGCTAACGGTCTTCTGGTTCATAATTGCCATATGCTAAGCACCCAGGCATTCAACTCTCTACTCAAAACCCTAGAAGAACCGCCCGATCGCGTTGTATTCGTTCTCGCCACAACCGACCCACAAAGAGTATTACCAACTATTATTTCTCGTTGCCAAAAGTTCGACTTCCGCCGCATCCCCCTCGATGCAATGATTGCTCATTTGCACAAAATTGCCAAATTAGAAAACATCAATATTGCCAGCGATGCAGTACAAATGGTTGCTCAAATCGCCCAAGGAGGTCTGCGAGATGCCGAAAGTTTGCTCGACCAACTAAGCTTATTTCAGGGTGAAGTAACAGTCGAAAAAGTTTGGGATTTAGTCGGTGCAGTCCCCGAAAATGACTTAATGGATTTGCTGCAAGCTATTGATACAGATAACGCTACAGCACTAATAGACATGACCCGCCACCTCATGGATCGCGGCCGGGAACCGCTAATCGTGCTGCAAAGTCTCGCGAGCTTTTACCGAGATTTGCTAATAGCCTCATCTGCACCGAAACGGTCTGATTTAGTAGCTTTAACCTCTGCCACTTGGGAAAAACTTTGCAATTTTGCCCGCAATTGGGATGCGGAGTTGATTTTGGCAGGTCAGAAACATTTGCAAACCCACGAAGTGCAAATTAAAAACACTACTCAGCCGCGTTTGTGGCTGGAAGTAACGCTGTTGGGATTGCTGCCCTCAGCAATTAGAAGTCAGCAGCAACCAACAGCCGAACCAGCTAAAAATATTGCTCCATCACAAATTCACCCCCCCCAACCCAGGGCGGGCACGGGGGCACCGCCCCTACAATCGGGGGGGAGTCAGATATCTAATATTGAACAATCTTCAGTTTCCAATTCGCAAAATCATCCACCTCAGTCGCAGCCTGTGGCTAATCGAACAGAAAGCCCACCTCCTGCAGCGATTCCCGCACCTGTACCAACTGCTGAAACGAATCAAACAAATTATTCACAGACTAATTCAGCCGATGAAATCGATTTAAATCGAGTGTGGGAACAGGTACTTGAGCGCGTGCGGCCGCATGGAACTCAATCGCTGCTTCGCCAACATGGACAGCTAGTAATTTTTAGCAATAATACTGCTCATGTTAAGATTAGTTCGCAGCCGTTGCTCAATATGGTTAAAGACAAAGTAGCTAATATTGAAGAAGCTTTTTTGCAAATTTTTAACCGTCGAGTAACAGTAAAAGTGGGCTTGACAAATCCCGCTGAAACTAATAGTTCCCGCGCCAAGGATTTGCCTAGTTCTAACGGACGTGTTGGCGAAAATCCCAGGAATTCTCATCCTGTGAGTGATGCGGGCCAACAGGTGCAGAAGTCGGCGGATTCTGAGATTACAGATGATTTTTTGGGAAATGGTGGAGAAGAACAAAAACACCCGCCAGGGCCTGAAAATACCGCCGTTAATGTGCCGGCAATTTCCGAATCGCGATCGCCCACAAACGGCTCTACAGACTCTCAAAATGATTTTAACGCTCAGGCTATAGCGGTGCGTGATGACGCTCAATATGTCGCGAATACGGCTAGGCAATTGGGTGATATGTTTGACGGGGAAGTAGTCGATTTGTCGGATGACTTGGAGATTTGGGAGTCGGAAACTTTTAGATTGGAATCTGAACCGGATTTTCCCGAGTTATCTTCTGAGTTAGGTGAGGATGATTTTATAGATTGGTAAGTATAGCAATCCTTGCAGGAGTCGTAAATTTTTTACCCCACCCCAACCCTCCCCGAACCCGCGGGGAGGGAGTAAGAAATCACCAATGATGCGAGGATTGCTATAGATCACTAAAAAAAACCGAGAAACCCGGTTTTCGTAGTAGGGGCGCTGCTAAGAGTGGCCGCCCTTCCAGGTTTCTTAATACCCTAAAAGTTTTAGGTTTAATTAGAGTCACCTAGTGATTGTGAATATCTACTTTTAAGCTGACTCTGGCTTGGGCAGCGAAGACGGAAGTACCAACAACTCAGCCGTCGATCGCTTCTCGACCATTTCCTTAGTAATGGTACACCGGGCGACATCCTTGCGCGACGGCAACTCGTACATCACATCCAACATCAATTCTTCGACAATTCCCCGCAGCGCCCGCGCTCCAGTTTTGCGGCGGTATGCTTCCTGGGCGATCGCCCGAATCGCCTCTGGCTTAAAGTCCAACTGCACATTATCCATCTTCAGCAGCTTTTGATACTGCTTAACCAAAGCATTTCGGGGCTCCGTCAAAATCGCCATCAGCGTTTCCTCATCCAGCGGTTCCAACACCGCCGCCACCGGCACCCGCCCGATAAACTCAGGAATCATCCCAAACTTCACCAAATCCTCCGGTTCCAGTTGCTTGAGTACATCAGCAGCCCGCTTTTCCTTCGGCTGAGCTTCTCCGGGCTGAATAAAACCCATTGACTTCTTGCCAGTTCTCTGCTCTATCACTTTTTCCAGACCGACAAAAGCACCGCCGCAGATAAACATGATATTGCTAGTATCAATTTGGATGCAGTCTTGGTAGGGATGCTTGCGCCCGCCTTGGGGAGGTACGTTCGCGATCGTCCCCTCAAGCATTTTCAGCAGCGCCTGCTGCACGCCTTCACCCGACACATCCCGCGTAATCGAAGGATTTTCGCTCTTGCGGGCTATTTTGTCAATTTCATCAATATAAATAATTCCGCGCTGCGCCTCTTCCACATCCATATCTGCCACTTGCAGCAGCCGCAGCAAAATATTTTCCACATCTTCCCCGACATAGCCTGCTTCCGTCAGCGTCGTCGCGTCAGCCACCGCAAACGGTACGTCCAGCATATCTGCCAACGTCTGAGCCAGCAGAGTTTTTCCGCAGCCCGTCGGCCCGATTAACAAAATATTCGATTTTTGCAGTTCTACTTCTTCCGGCGGGTGCTTGCCGCTATTTTTTGCATGGATAAAGCTGAGGCGCTTGTAGTGGTTGTAAACAGCCACCGAGAGCACCTTTTTCGCCTCATCTTGCCCGATCGCGTTTTCGTCGAGGTAATTTTTAATTTCCCTCGGCTTCGGAATTTGGCTCATCAACATACTTTTGCCCGAGGTAGCGCGGCGCTTTTGCGTCGTTTCCTGCTTCGGGGCCACCGCCGTTGCAGGCACTGCACTCGAATCAAACAACTCCTCATCTAAAATTTCATTGCACAAGTCTACGCATTCGTCGCAGATATACACCCCGGGCCCTGCGATCAACTTGCGTACTTGCTCTTGAGACTTGCCACAAAACGAACATTTTAGATGGGAGTCGTACTTAGACATAACAGCCTCTTAATTCAGTGCAGTGACATTCTCTCCCGCCGCCGGAAGGTTTTCTTTAGCGATAACTCGATCGACCAAACCGTAATTTTTGGCTTCCTCGGCTGACATAAAAAAGTCGCGCTCTGTATCAGCCTCTAATTTGTCGATCGGTTGACCCGTGTGGTGCGCTAGCAGTTGATTCAGCTTACGCTTATGATAAAGGATTTCTTTGGCTTGAATCTCAATATCAACTGCTTGACCTTGAGCGCCTCCAAGCGGCTGGTGGATCATAATCCGGGAACTCGGAAGAGACATCCGCTTACCGTGGGCTCCTGCTGTCAGCAGAAATGCGCCCATACTGGCTGCCAAACCGTAACAAATCGTCACCACATCCGGGCGGATTTGCTGCATTGTGTCATAAATTGCCATGCCGGCCGTCACCGAGCCGCCGGGGGAATTAATGTACATTTGGACATCTTTTTCTGGGTCTTCGGCATCTAGATACAATAGCTGAGCCACTATCGAGTCAGCAACTTCGTCGGTTACGGGAGTTCCTAAAAACACAATTCGCTCCCGCAGCAAGCGCGAGTAAATGTCAAATGCCCGCTCGCCCATCCCCGACTGTTCTAGTACCATCGGCACTACATTGCTGGGGCTGGAACTGACATCAAAATCGTTATAGCTTGTAATTAGGTAATTGGAAGATTGAGATACAACCATAAGACACCAGTCAAGGATTCTAGACAATTTGCTGCTGCTGATGAAAGCTTTAAATTAAGCCGCCAGCTTTTAACTATTATGCCTCTTCTGAACGGAGATCGGGGGGATGGGGAGTTTTGAGTTTTGAAAGTGCTTTCTGCGCTGGGCGCAACGCTGGAGTGACTCGCAAGGCTCGCGGGGTGAATGAGTTAAAATACTTACTGGTAAATCATCGCTGCTTCTAGTGGACACCGCGAGCTTTTAGTAAGGATCGGGCGCACCCGGAGCTTGTAGTTAAGGATCGGGTGCGCCGTTAAAATCACGGTTCATTTCATGCCCCCAATTAGGACATTTGAACGCATTAAGTTCTATTCTTCGCCTACGACTTCCACTTCAACGCTCGTGGCTGCTTCTGCTGAATCTTCAGCGTCTGATTCTTCTGATTCTGCAGCAGCAGGAGTCAGAGAGCCTTCAGGTAGGAGTTCGATTGTCCCTTTTTCTTCCAACCATTTCAGGGTTTTTTGTTTTAGCAAGTCTTCTGCTACAAATTCCTGCAACCTTTGGGGGTCAAAATCTCCTTTGGGAAACTGCTTTCTGATTTTGGCTACTTCGGCTGCTACTTCTGCTGGTTCAACAGATAAGGATTCCAGCTTGGCTATTTCTGCCAGAGCTAAATTCTGCTTGAGGCGCTCGATTGCTTCCGGGCGCGAGCGTTCCCGCATCGGGCCCATATTTTCTTCCGTAAACAGTTGGTTGATATCTATGCCGTAATTTTTCAATTGAACGGCTTGTTGATTCAACAAATAATCGATTTCGCGATCGACCATTGTTTCGGGAATTTCCACTTCTATTAGCTGCACGAGGGCTGCTGATATAGCTTTTTCCTTATTAGCGGATGTCTTGTTTTCTTGGTCTGCTTTAAACCTAGTTTCGAGCGATTCGCGCAGTTCTGCTAAAGTTTCAAACTCGCTGACTTCTTGGGCGAAGTCGTCGTCCAACTCCGGCAATTCTTTTTCCTTAAGTTCTTTGAGAGTAATCGTAAAGACTGCCGGTTTTCCTGCTAGTTCTTCACTGCTATACTCATCTGGGAACTGCACAGAAACTTCTCTAGTTTCTCCTGGATTCATCCCGATCATGCCTTGGATAAAGCCCGGTACAAACTGATTTTCCGATAATTCTACTTGAAAGTCTTCTGCTTGACCGCCGGGAATTTCTGCGGGAGTTTCGCCTTCAGGTGCTTCGGCAAATCTACCGGAGAAATCAACCAAAGCCATGTCTCCCAACTGAGCCGGCCGGCCTTCTACGGGGATTAAAGCAGCTTTGTCCGATCGATATTTTGCCAATACCTCATCTACCTGAGCCTCATCATACTTAGCTTCTTCTGCTTGAAGCTGCAAACCTGTGTACTGACCCATTTTCACTTCTGGTTGTACATCAACCTTTGCCGAAAAAATCAGAGGCTGTTCTGGATCGAACTTAGCTAGTAATTCTTCAAACTCGGTGCGAAGTTCAAAACTGCCAATTGCGGCAATTTTTTCTTGTTCGAGAGCTTTTTGGAGGGAATCATTAATTAAATTTTCCAAAGCCGTCGCCTTCAAGCGAGTCTGGCCTAGGCGCTGTAGCAAAACTTGGCGGGGAACTTTGCCTTTGCGGAACCCAGGAATATTGACCTCGCGAGCAAATTGTTTAATTACTTGCTCGTAAGCTTGTTTTGACTTGTCTGACGGTACTTCGATTTCCAGACCAATTTGGCTAGCTGGAAGTTTTTCCTGGGTTACTTTCATCGGCTTTTTTGATATTTAACAATAGTGTATTGACACTCCCTGACCTAAAGGACAGGGATTCTTAATTCAGCGACTGACCTTAAAATGTTGCGTCCTTTCGGCAATCCTCAAACTTTTTAACCGTAGAAATCCTACCAATTAACGAGCCTGATTCGCAGTCATCCCAGAGGGTCTATCTCCAAAAGCGTACTAGGATATTTACCTAGAGTTCGGGTATGCCCTACCCTACTTAACAAGACTAAATAGTTTGTTTCTCTGGTTAAAGGAACTGTGTTAAGCCCCTAGCTGTTTATAGAGTTTTCGCCGCTCTTTGTCCCCCGGTTTACGCCTAAAAGTGTGTCGTTAACTGTTTTTATGCACTATGGCGCAGGAGTTTAACCTTGACTACTGTAGTATACTAGAAAGTTCCTGACTTTTAGGAAGGGATTTAAGAAATTAAAGCCTTCCTAGAAGGACAGGGTTTTAGACCCAATTTCCTTGATAAAATACATACAAATCTGACTTTGCCTGCATTTTAATTTTGTACGCTTTAACTCGTAACGGCACAGCTACAACACCTTTACCGGATGAGACTGTAAGTCATTGCCGGCTACTTTTTTGGCTCTTGCCAAATAGTTTTGGTTTGAGGATACTAGCTTTTGCTGCTAGGAATGTGGAGGTTAAGTCCACTAATTGCCGATGCACCATAGCACATATCGCCCTGTGATGTCAATCTTGCCGGCCTCTGCGGCCAGTCAAAGTCAATGGATGCGCCTGCGAAAATGCAGATATATCGCAAAACTTAACCGGATGCGGATTGGGCGTGGGCGATTGGCAAAAGATGCTAAACTGGCATTGGGTGCGATCGCACGGATCGATCGGGAAGTTCGATCGCCCTTTTCGCTTAACTGCACCATTGCTATCCTCTCATGCTCCTGATGTCGCATAACATTAATTAAGTTTGATATTGAGAATTGCAGTTATTTAAATTTTTGATTTCGATCGTTTAGACTTTATTTTGTGGAGGAAACTAATTTGTCTCAATCCTATCGAGTTGCCATTTTAGGAGCTACGGGCGCAGTCGGTGCCGAGTTGCTAGAACTATTGCACAGCCGGAGTTTTCCGATTTCTAACTTGAAGCTGCTGGCTTCGGAACGTTCAGCAGGCACAACTTTGCCTTTTGGCGGTGAGATGCTGCCGGTCGAAGCAGTGTCGGCGCGATCTTTTGATAATGTAGATCTGGTGCTCGCCTCTGCCGGCGGCTCTACTTCTAAGTTATGGGCTCCGCAAGCGGTAGCAGCCGGGGCAGTGGTAATTGACAATTCTAGCGCCTTCCGCATGGATGCGACGGTACCGCTAGTGGTTCCCGAAGTCAATCCCCAAGCGGCGGCAGCTCACCGAGGTATAATTGCTAATCCCAACTGCACGACTATTTTGATGGCAGTTGCCGTTTGGCCACTTCACAAAGTTAGACCCATACAGCGCATCGTTGTAGCGACTTACCAGTCGGCCAGCGGGGCGGGGGCGAGGGCAATGGAGGAAATGAAAGCTCAAGCAAGAGCAATTTTGCAGGGGGAAACGCCCCAAACAGATATATTTCCCTACCCGTTAGCATTTAATTTGTTTCCGCACAACACCCCGATTAACGATTTGGGGTATTGTGAAGAAGAGATGAAAATGGTAAACGAAACTCGGAAGATATTTGGTACGGACGAGATTAAAATTACTGCAACTTGTGTGCGGGTTCCCGTACTGCGTGCTCATTCGGAAGCGATTAATCTAGAGTTTGCAGAGCCTTTTAGCGCGATCGAGGCCAGGGAAATCTTAAAGCAGGCAAGCGGGGTTAAGCTGGTAGAAGACTGGCAAGCTAATTATTTCCCGATGCCTGCAGAAGCTAGCGGTAAGGATGAGGTGTTAGTTGGCAGGATTCGTCAAGATATTTCTCACCCCTGCGGGTTGGAAATGTGGCTCTCTGGCGATCAAATCCGCAAAGGAGCGGCTTTAAATGCGGTGCAGATAGCTGAGTTGCTGGTAGAAAAAAATTTGTTGCGAACCCAAGTGGCGGCGGCTTCTAATTAGCGGAAATTCGGGCAATTGGGAAATTGAAATTGGGGATTTTAGATAAACCTTTCATCTGAAATCAAAAATTTAAAATCAAAAATCAACAGTCTAAAATCGGAGAAAGTGTGGTAAAGTTTGGACGGGTTCTGACTGCAATGATTACGCCGTTTAAGGAAGACGGCAGCGTTAACTATGCGGTAGCAGAACAATTGGCAGTTCATTTAGCCGATCGCGGTACAGATAGCTTGGTAGTGTGCGGCACTACAGGCGAGTCTCCCACTATGACCTGGGATGAAGAATACGAATTATTTCAGGTGGTACAAAAGGCGGTGGTCGGTAAGGCGTTGGTAATCGCAGGAGCCGGATCGAATTCTACTTCAGAAGCAGTCGCAGCTACCCAAAAAGCAGCTAAACTCGGGTTAGACGGCTGTTTGCAGGTGGTTCCTTATTACAACAAACCCCCGCAAGAAGGTTTATATAATCATTTCCGGGCGATCGCGCAATCTGCTCCAGAATTGCCTATAATGTTATATAACATCCCCGGTCGCACAGGTCAGAATATGTTGCCGGAGACGGTGGCTCGATTGGCAGAAATCCCCAACATTGTGGCCGTAAAAGAAGCAAGTGGCAACTTGGATCAAGCAAGTCAAATTCGGTGCTTGACATCCCCTGAATTTGCCATCTATTCTGGAGATGATTCCCTAACTTTGCCAATGTTGGCGGTAGGAGGATCTGGTGTAGTTAGCGTAGCCAGCCATCTGGTAGGAGAGCAACTGCAACAGATGATCGAAGCTTTCGAGGCCGGTCAAGTTCAAGTCGCTACCCAGATTCACTTGCAACTTTTTGACCTGTTTAAAGCTCTTTTTCTCACCACAAATCCCATTCCCGTCAAGACAGCTCTCAAACTTCAAGGCTGGGATGTAGGCTCCACCCGTCCGCCCCTGTGCGATCCGCCCGTTGAGGTAACTCAAAAGTTAAAGGACGTACTGAATCAGCTAGCCGCAGTATCAGCTAGCAAGACGAGCGAGAACGAGTTTTCAGACAACTGAATATTGGTTGTTATCAGTCATTAGTTCTTAGTCATCAGTCATTAGTAATTAAGTGTTAGTAAGTAGCTAACAGTCAAGGATTAAAGACTGAAGATAGAAGAATGAAGGCCTAAGACAACTGACTGTACGGGATAGTAAAACCCGCCAGGGAGTTTTCCATAAATATTTGGAAAAATATCGCCCTACCAACGAACAGCAGACGAAAGACGACAGACGACAGACCACAGACCACAGACCAATAACAAAAATAACTAACAAAGGATACGCATGATCAACAAAAATACAACTGCATCTGCTCTAAAAGTTATTCCCCTCGGCGGGCTGCACGAAATCGGTAAAAACACTTGTGTGTTCGAGTACGGCGACGAAATAATTCTTTTAGATGCCGGTTTAGCGTTCCCGACAGATGGAATGCACGGGGTAAATATTGTCCTCCCAGACATGACTTACCTGCGGGAAAACAGCCACAAAATTAAAGGTATGATCGTGACTCATGGTCACGAAGACCACATAGGCGGCATCCCTTATCACCTCAAACAATTTGAAATTCCGGTCATCTACGGCCCCCGTTTGGCGATGGCTTTGCTAGCGGGAAAAATCGAAGAAGCCGGAGTGTCTCACCGCACTGAATTGAGAACGGTTCGACCGAGGGATACTGTCAGAATTGGCAAGAATTTCTTAGTCGAATACATTCGCAACACTCACTCGATGGCCGACAGTTTTACTGTGGCAATTCACACTCCCGTTGGAATTGTGATCCACACGGGAGACTTTAAAATTGACCACACTCCTGTAGACGGCGAGCATTTTGATTTGCAAAAGCTGGCCGAGTACGGCGAGAAAGGCGTGCTGTGCTTGATCAGCGATTCTACTAACTCGGAAGTTCCCGGTTTTACCGCTTCGGAAAGTTCTGTGGCGCCCAATTTAGACAGAATTATCGCTCAAGCACCGGGACGAGTGATGCTGACGACTTTTGCTTCGTCGGTACACCGATTGCAAATTGTTTTGGACTTGGCTAAGAAAAACAATCGGTATGTCGGAGTGGTTGGCCGGTCGATGCTTAACGTCATCGCTCACTGCCGCAATCTCGGCTACATCAAATGCGAAGATAGTATTTTCAAACCGCTCAAAGAAATCCGCAATTTGGCTGAAGACAAGGTACTGATTTTAACTACAGGTTCCCAAGGCGAACCGATGGCGGCGATGACTCGCATTGCTAACGGCGAACATCACGAACTGAAAATCAGAAAGGGCGATACAGTCATTTTCTCAGCTAATCCGATTCCGGGAAATACGATCGCAGTGGTAAATACGATCGATAAACTGATGATGCTGGGAGCACACGTGGTTTACGGCCGCGACAAAGGCATTCACGTTTCGGGTCACGGTTGTCAAGAAGACCAAAAGTTAATGATTAACATGACTCGTCCCAAGTTCTTCTTGCCAGTGCACGGGGAACACCGGATGCTGATCCAGCACTCCAAGACGGCTCAAAGCATGGGCATTCCCGCTAGCAATATGGTGATTATTGACAACGGCGATGTCGTAGAGTTGACCGAAAATTCAATCCGAGTCGCTGGTCAAGTGCCTTCAGGAATTGAATTAGTAGATTCTTCTCGATCAGGCGTTGTCAAAGCGAGCGTCCTCAAGGAACGTCAGCAGTTGGCCGGAGATGGCGTTGTAACTGTAGCGGCGGCTTTGAATTGGGAAGGCAAATTAGTTGCTAAGCCGGAAGTACACTTGAAAGGTGTGGTGACATCAGCCGATCGCGCGGAGGTGATCAAATTAATCACTCAAACCATTGAAACAGTTTTGAGCGATCGCTGGTCAGAATTTGTCAAACCCGCCACTGCTGACTCGCAAGTTGACATTGACTGGGTAGGAGTGCAAACCCAAATAGAAAAAGCAATTCAGCGGGTAATGCGCCGCGAACTCCAAAGCAATCCAATGCTGGTATTCCTGATGCAAATTCCTGAAGAAGCAGTGCGATCGGAAAAAGCAGCAGTATCTCCAGGTTCCTTGGAAGCACCTAAGCTATTATCATCGCCTTCATCGCCCTCCCCATCATCGCCATCATCCCCATCCTTGCCATCTCCTGCCAATCAGGTGACGGGCCGGCGCCGTCCCCGGACTGCTGCAAGGGCAGCTTCTTAGGGCGATAATTCTCGGACGCACTGCGAACACAGAAAGGAGTTTTAGGTTTTGTAGTTGCGCTTGGGTACCCAAGCGCAATTACAAACCTAGATTTGATTTCATAAGTACCTCCACCTCAAAAAATGTCAGTATAGATTGACGTAACTCCTGATATGAATTCCGGTTGTATTGGAATGATTAAACCGCAGAGGGCGCAGAGGATACAGAGAAAGGGAAGAGAGAGATGAATCATTCCGAGGCCAACGGATTTGATATGAGATCTATCTTGCTAAGACATTTAAACTTGTCAATATTGAAGAGTTGCGACTCGATGTATTTCAGGAAGCAGTCTTAGAGAAAGCCCTCAAGCGCTACAAGTTTTTGGAATGCCCGCAGAAAAAAGCTGGTAGATTTTGGTGTTTTTGGGATTATTTTTAATGCTGTGTTTGGGCACGGTTTACTCTGCGAGTCTCTTTCCCAAACCTTTTAAGCGGAATGGAAACATGATGACAGCTACTTACCAAATCCGGGATTTGTAGGATTTTCTCGGTTAGGGAAGGAGTAGTTTTGAAACCGTAAATAAACGCAAGTGAACGCAGATAGATTTAAATAACTCTCTGCGTTCACTTGCGTTTATTTTAAAATTAATCAGCCACCAGCAACAGCAGGAACAATGCTGACTTCATCGCCATCTTGGAGGGCTGTTTTTGAGCCATCCAAAAAGCGGATGTCTTCGCTGTTGACGTAGAAGTTGAGAAATCTGCGGGGTTCTCCCTTTTCGTCGCACAGGCTTTTTTTGATGCCGGGACAATTTGTTTCCAGCGATTCAATGAGTTCGGAAATGTTATCGCCGGCGCATTCGATTGTGGCTTGATTGTTGGTAAATTTTTGCAGGGGAGTGGGAATTAAAACTTTGACGGTCATTTTTTTAGTCCTTAGTCAGTAGTCATTTATTAGTTATTAGTCCTCAGTCATTAGTCCTCAGTAATCAGTCAGTAGTCATCAGTCAACAGCTTAACAAGCAATGACTAATGACTGCCGACTACTGGCTAATAGCTGTTAAACCGAAACTTGTTGCCATTCTAAGCGTTCGAGCGTGCGGGCGCGTTCTAGGGCGCGCTCGAACGCTTCTAGTTTCGGTTCGAGGGTGATGGGTTCGCCGATGTAGCCTTGAACTGCTTCTTGCGTTTTCAAACCGTTGCCGGTGATGTAAGCGACAGTGGTTTCATCGGGATTGATTTTACCTGCTTCTACGAGTTTCTTCAAGACTGCGATTGTCGTGCCACCTGCAGTTTCTGTGAATATCCCTTCAGTTTCTGCTAGCAGTTTCATGCCTTCGATGATTTCGGTGTCGCTGACGGATTCAATGTTACCGTTGGTTTTGCGGGCGATTTCCAAGGCGTACATACCGTCGGCTGGATTGCCGATCGCGATCGACTTAGCAATTGTATTCGGTTTCACCGGTTTCACGAAATCACGGTTTTCGCGGAATGCTTGGGCGATGGGCGAACAGCCGTCAGCTTGGGCACCGCTGAACCGAACTTTCTTTTCGTCAACTAAACCGACTTCGATGAATTCTTGAAAACCTTTGTAAATTTTTGTGAACAGGGAGCCGGAGGCGAGGGGAGCGACGATGTGATCGGGCAATTGCCAGCCTAGCTGTTCGGCAACTTCGTAACCGAGGGTTTTTGAGCCTTCGGAATAGTAGGGACGCAAGTTGATATTGACAAATCCCCAGCCATGTGTATTGGCAACTTCGCAACAGAGCCGGTTAACTTGGTCGTAGTTGCCGTGAACTGCCATGACAGTTGGATTGTAAATCAGAGTGCCGAGGACTTTGCCTGCTTCTAAGTCGGAGGGGATGAAGACTACGCAGTCGAGTCCGGCGTGGGCGGCGATCGCAGCCGTAGAGTTAGCTAAATTGCCGGTGCTGGCACAGGATACAGTTGTGAAACCCAATTCTCTGGCTCTGCTGAGGGCGACTGACACCACTCTGTCTTTGAAGCTGAGAGTGGGCATATTGACGGCATCGTTTTTAATATAAAGATTTTTTAGACCGAGGCGGCGCGCCAAGCGGTGGGATTTTAATAGAGGAGTCATCCCAGTGCCGACATCAATGACGTTATCTGTAGCGACTGGTAAAAATGCGCGGTAGCGCCAGATCGAGTTGGGGCCGGCTTGGATGGTTTGGCGAGTGACGGTGCGGCGGATGGCATCGTAGTCGTACTTGACTTCAAGCGGGCCAAAACAGCAATCGCAGACGTGCTTGGCTTGGAGTGCGTACTCTTCACCGCATTCTTTACATTTAAGGGCTGTGAAGGTTGCTGCTGTGGATTGGGTTCTGGTCGCCTGGGTCATAGCTCAACTCTCTAGTTTTGCGATGTTTTCTTAGTCTTGTGCAAGATTAGCACGGTCAATTTACCCCGTCAACCATACCCGATTTTTTTAGTCGGGATTGATTTTTCAGTTACTTTTGAGTTAAAAAGTGGTGTATTTAACTTTGATAGTTGGGCGGGCAGAACGCCCACCCCACAAGGATTTGACTTGTTTTCAGGATCGGGCTCTTAATCCAGATTGTCAGGCCCGCACGCGAGCCCGATCGAGCTCAAGGATGATTTGCCGACGAAATTGTTACAAAACTTAATAAATCTTTTTTGGGTCACAGTTGGGCAGTCGTGCGATCGAACACAACTACAAAACCTCGAATTTTTGATTAACTGAGATGTTGCACCATTCTCAAGAACAGGCTTTCCGGCCTGTTCCACAAGAGATGAGTTTTCTTGTGGAACAGGCCGGAAAGCCTGTTCATAAAAAGCTTATTGAGAATGGTGCAACATTTCAGATTAACCAACTTAGCCTATCCGCCGCTGACGGGGGGGATGAGTACAACTTCGTCGCCGTCTTGGAGGATGGTGTCGGGGGAGACGAATTCCAGGTTGAGGCCGAAGCGGGTGCGATCGCGCCATTGTTCTAATTGAGGATATTGGGCGATCGAGCTTTCGAGCACTTGAGACACTGGGGTTTCGGGAGGAAGTTCTAATGTAAGTTCCGAAACGCCGTAGGCTTCACCGAAGGCGGCGAACAGTTTAACTGTGACGGTAATTGAAGAGTCAGACACGGTAGTTTAGTGCGATCGACGGTTTGGCAATTATCAACTACACCATACAATTAATTAGGAATTAGGCGCGCCGAGGCTTAGAATTGAAAGCGGCAACCTCTAGTTAAGTTTTACCCCATCGGGTAAAGATGATAGTTGATTGCAGCAAAAATTCTTAACAAGATTGTATGCCGATCGCTCTCACCAACCCGGCGTTAGAAGCAGTTGGCGTCCAGTTAGATGCAGCTAGCTAAGGTCTAGTTTGCTGCTGTTGAGGCTAATGCGATAATAATTTTTGAGGCTGCGGTATAGATACTTTACGGTAATTGTGGGAGAGTACAAAAAGCTCGCACTACATTTAGCAGGCAACAACGCAGACAAGGCCTTGTCAACCCGCTTCTCCTGACAAAAAATCAGGTTGTCAATTGCGGGCTGGAACGATCAAACCTTTTCCCTGCTTAGCAAGCTAGCCGTTCTATCTAAGAAGAATACTGAAGTTAACGCGATAGAAATATATGGCCAATAACGATTTTAAAGTGCTTCAAATTATTGAAGCTAAAGGCTGGTATGCCTTTGGGAGCACGAAGCAAAGCCAGCACGTTGAGAGATGGGTAAGACCTGTCGTGTGTTGGGTTTTAATAGAAGATAAAAAAAAGCGACGGGTTGTGACAGCTACCGCTAGCTATCAGATCCAGATTGACGACAAAGAAGTCGAGTTTTTTGCCCACGAAAGCGAAATTCAAGATCTGGAGAGTCTCCCGAAGTCTGTCTCGGTATCGGAATTTCTGAAAACAGAAGATTGAGAGAAGGGCAGAAGGAGATAATTTAACAAGTTATTAATTATTCCTTAGTGATTCCTTAAACTTGCTGTCGGATTCTATTGGAATTAGAGGCAGAAGCTCTAGATTGGGGACAGGGGGAGACGAGGACAGGGGGAGAATTTATACTTTTGCCTTGCCTTCTACATCTTGTCCCCAATGCCTTAAGTAGCCCAAAAAATAAAGAGGCCGGAAGATTGCTGGCAATGCCAACGCGCTTCCGACCTTGCTGAATAACAGGGTATGCATATGTTTTTAAAGTATGGCAGGCAGGCTTTTGAGATATCAAGAGGACTATTGCAATCACCCACTTTTGCTTTTAGGCTGTGTTTGCAAGGTTCATATCATTTTAGACTGAAAATTTGAAAAGTGAGAGGGGGAGAGGGTTACAGGTTAAGGATTCTAGCTATTTATCTGTAGCGGGTGCTACAAAAAATGGTGGCATTTGCGGACGATCGCACCTTCTCCCTAAATGGTGGACACTCAAAGCAGAAAGTTCGATCGCCCGCTGCAACTGCTGCGACTTTAAACCCCACTAGCAACAGGTTCAGGCTTCTGCTGTGGCATCCGCCGCCCCAGCAGGGCCATCCGCACGCCGCCGGCAGGCCCTAAAGTCACCCCTCGGCGTTTGGCCTGTACGGGCTTTTTCTCGGCCAATACTAGGTCGAAATCCCGCAAAATGGTGGCCAGCACGAGTTTCATCTCCAACTGCGCCAGCGCCAAGCCGATACAGCGGCGGCTGCCGCCTCCAAAAGGCAAATACTCATAAGGCGAGAATTGCCTCTCCAAAAACCGTTCCGGTTTAAATTGCAGCGGTTCTGGATACAAATCCTCCCGTCTGTGGGTCAAATAAATCGAGCCGATGACAACCGTCCCCGGTTCGAGTGGATGTCCCATCAGTTCCACGGGCCTGAGAACTTCTCGCGAAAACGTCAGCATTGCCACGGGGTAAATTCGCAGGGTCTCCTGACAAACTGCACTCAGGTAAGGTAAGCGGAAAATCTCCATCGGGTCGGGATTTTCTCCCAAACTGTCCAATTCTTGCAGTAACTTCTGGCGCACCGAGGGCAAACTGTGAATCCAGTAAAATGCCCAAGCTAGGGCCGTTGCTGTGGTTTCGTGGCCTGCCACCAGCAGCGTCATCAACTCGTCGCGCAATTCTTCATTCGTCATTGGTTGGCCGTTTTCGTCGCGCGCGGCCATCATTAAGCTGAGAATGTCGGTGCGGTTGGCGTCTGGTTGCTGTCTGCGTTCTTCAATTTCCGCGTCGATCAGTGCGTCAACTTTCCGCTGCCGCTGTTTCATGCGTCCCCAAGGACTCCAAGAGCCCCAATCTTGCTGCATCCAGCCGAAAAACAGCATACTCGATCGCAGGGGAGAGTTGGTCATATCGAGGACTGAGGCAAGTAGGGGCCTAAGCTCTTCCAATCGCGGCCCGTCATCGAGCCCGAAGACAGCTTGCAAGATTATCCGCATGGTGACTTCCTGCATGGCGCTGCGGGTAACAAAAGGTCGATCGACCGACCATTTGCTGGCAACATCTTGAGCAATATCGCAAATTAGTTGGCCGTAATTCCGCATCCGTTCCCCGTGAAAGGGTGGCATCAATAATTGGCGCTCGCGTTTGTGCCTTTCTCCTGAGAGGAGAAACATGGATTGTTCTCCCACGAGCGCTTTGAGAATACTATTCAGGCGGCCTGGAGCGTGAAACGCGTTGCTGTTGAGCATCTCCTGGACAGCTTGCGGGTGGTGGATCATCACCAATGGTTGCCCGTTGTTCACTTGAGCTGTGAAAATGTCGCCGTATTGTTTGGCACATTTATCCAGGAATGTCAGGGGATCGCCGATCCATTGAATTAGCTGCACAAGGGGTGGAGCTTTGGGGCCGTTAGGTAGCGTCATAGGAATTACCTGGGTTTGGGTCACAGGACTTAGCAGCATCAAGAAATCTCAAACGGTTTGAAGGTTTGTTCAATCCCTCCCAACGCTTTTTTTTAAGGGGAGAATTGCGTAAGTCCCATCTCCAATAATTTTAATAGCTTATTCTCGAACGGTGCTCAAAATATCCTCTCCAAGCTCTGTAAAACGAACAGTTTTGATTTGCCAAGGAGCATAACTGGTTAAAGTTTGGCGCACGCCCCCGAACAAACCTAACATTTGACAACTGGACAGATTTTGCAATTTCTGCCGCGAATTTCCGGAGGCTCGCAGATCCACGGTAGCTATTCCGAGGTCGCGATCGATCTTGAGGCGATAACCAGCCAAACCAAGACTATCGAAAATCTGCTGCTTTAACACTTCATTAACGGCCGATGACATTAACTGGTTGTCTGGGCCTGTAACTGTTTCCGGCTTCAGAGTTTGACACAGATTGTCTACCTTATAAACCGTAACGGTGCCAGTATTCTCTGAGACTGCCACGCTGCCTAAAACTGAGGCAGCAGAGTTAGAGGACTGCGTTAATTGACTCGATCGAGCCTCAATTTGATTTCCCATTAGCTGTAAGTGTGGGAACTGACGCCCGCTTGCTGGGAATTGCCTCTGGTTTTCGGCCGAGTTAGCTGCATCATAGCTAGAACAACTGCTAGCGCCAGTCAGAATTAATCCAGTCGCTAAATACCCGAACTGTTTGCAGATACGGTTCATAGTTTTTAATACTCAACTAAACGTTAGTGTACCGAGGATGAACTTTGGTGGTAGAAAGCACTTACTCCCTGATTACACTCACTTAGAAGTATTTCTAGGTATCCCTAATCCGGAGATGAAAACAAGTTAAGAGTTCTGGTTAATACGTTCAATTTAGTGTTCGATCAGGCACATAGGGTAATACCCCTCATATGTGCAACCCAGGCGTCTCCGTATCTCAGCAGATCAAGCTAGCGACCTAGAGCGTAAGTGATACCAAATACCGTGTCAGTGGTCTGATGTACCGTTGCAATTCGAGCCATCCCAATGTCTGAGACCAAGATCCTCTTTCCGGTTTGCGACAGCCTGAGTTGGATTAGTAGTAATGACAACATAATTCAGACTGGCGGGCGCATTTTAAGCTCGCCTTCGGAGCGCTTTTTTAACAGCGCCGAAATCGCCGTTAGAGGGAATGTGCAAGTCGCGAACAATATCAAAACTTACGAATCAAGAGCAAAGAAACCGGGTTTTTTAACCAGGCATAAGAGCTGCAACGAAGTGTTTTCGTAAAAAAAACTGCTTTCGGGTCAAGTCGTGAATCACATAATTCCCCAGTCAGCGGATCTGTAACGAACAGGCGTGTCAAGGGTGTTATCGCAGCGTTCGCTGATTTTGTGCCAAATCTCATAAAACACAGTGAAAAAATCATGAAACAGCAATTATTGACAAAAGTTTTGGTGGCAACAGCGATCGCCCTCACCGGCCTGACGGTTGCTTCTCAACCGAGTTACGCTCGGCGAGCACAGGGGGAAAGTGGATTTTGGTGCAGTACCTCGACCGGTGCGCCGGTGACGGTGTACCAAAACGCTCAAGGTGCCGTAGAGCCTTGGATTGAGTGGACTTCCGATTATTTCTCCGGTTCTGGGTACGATCCGGTAACTCGGTGTCAATTAGTGAGTCAACGCCTCGAAACCTATCGCCGCCAACGAATGCTTAAGTACATTACTGCGGGCCAAATGAACGGCCAGAACGTCATCTGCACAGCGAATCAAGTCAATGGGCGGTGTCAAAATTTGATTTATACCCTCAGACCCGGCCAAGACCCGATCGGCTCTTTGTATAATTTGTTGGCTTGGCGCCAAGGATATGTCGGGATGGCCTCTTTTGATGAGGCCAGTAAAATTCCTTACATTGATGTCAGCGAAAAGCTAGGAGAAAACACTGTCGATGGGGCGCAACTGCCCCCTTTTCCTCACCGTTCCGACAGCCTTAAAGATTGGCAAATTTTCCTCCATCCCATCACCAATTCCCAGGATTGAGGTCGAAAAGTTGGCGCGTCAAACAGCGGTAAGTAGGTCGGCGAGAAAAAACAAAACTATGTTAAGATACATAAATAAAACTCTAGCTCTAGTGGGGTAACTAATATATGGGCGCTCGATTA